>JAHIPW010000117.1 GCA_018903055.1 bacterium | reverse complement strand
TCCATATTAGCACAGATAGAATCAAGGCTTCTTGCCTGCTGTCTGGCCAATTCCCTTCCCGCAAAATGTTTGCTCAAAAGAGGGAGGTCTTTTTCCATGAAATCATCAAAGAGTTTCATCGCTTTCTGGTAAACTAAGAGATCTTCGACCTTTCTTACCTTCTTTTCCATCACTTCCTACTTACTCCTTACTCCTTTATCTGTAGTCATCTGCGTTTCGTGGCTACCAGGGCAGCGAACCTGGCTGCCTGGGCATTGGAGGGCATAATGATTACCCCCATCTTTTCTAATCTCTCCATCTGCTTTTTATAATCCTGAGGGTCTTCCTCTGTGCCACATAAAGAGGCCACTGCTGAGATATTTCTTTCTCGCGCCTTTTTTATTGCCGGAGCCAAGGCATTCGCCGGATCGGGATGGGCGCCATAACCTAAGACAATGTCCAAAAGGATTACCGCTGTTCGGGGATCCTTTGCCTCCTGAACAATCCTTTCATTCCTTAAGGTGAAATCGATCATGGGATGAGGTCTTCCTCTGGTAAACTCATCATCCCCCAGATCAACTAAAGAGTTCTTGTGGCTAACCCTATTATTTTTTAACTTTAAGGAAGGCTTTAAAGGAATATTAGAATAGACCTCACCCACTAAACTTTTCAAGATGAGCATGGCCTCATCACACAATGTTCCCCCGGAGAATATTCCCCGGATATATTTTTGTTTATTCTTAAGTCTTGAGGATTCTCTTTTCGCCAGAGAAATTATTCTTTCTTTTCTTTCGCTGAATACTTTAGATTTATACTCTTCTCCCTTACTCAGGGCTATTGCTTTATGGGCTGCCTCTTCCAAGGTGGAAGCAAAATGTATTCTTTTAGTTTCTCTCTCTAATTTAGCTCCCAGAAAGTTTATGACAAAGGGCTTCTTAGCTTTCTTTACCTCTTTTATTATTCTATCTGCTACTTCTTCTGCTGGGGGCTTGGAGATTAAAACAATTATCTTGGTACCTGGGTCTTTCTCTAAGGCTTTTATTCCCTGAAGCATGGTAATTCCACCGATCTCCTTCGATAGGTCTCTCCCTCCAGTTCCTATCCCCTGAGAAATCCCCAAACCAGCCTTATGAATTAGAACTGAGACCTCCTGTAATCCCGTTCCTGAGGCAGCGACAATACCGATATTCCCTCTTCTAATAACATTGGCAAATCCTAAAGCCACACCATCTACAATTGCTGTTCCACAGTCCGGACCCATTACCAATAAGTCTTTCTTTCTGGCCATTTTCTTTAACTCTAACTCATCTTCTATGGAAACATTATCGCTGAAGATGAAGAGATTTAGGCCTCTCTCTAAGGCCTTCTCTGCCTCCCATCTTACATACTTTCCCGGAATGGAGATATGAACCAGATTGGCATCTGGTAATTGACCAAGGGCAGAATCCAGGCTCTTGGGTAAGATTGTCTCACCATATTCTTTTCTGACTTCTTTCTCTGCCAATAACCTTTTGATTTTCTCCAATGCCTCTTTAATATCTTCCTTATCCCGTGCAGAAATAGAAATTAAAAGGTCATTAGGTTCTGCCCCCTTTCCTTCCTCGGTTAAAAGGTTTACACTCTTTAATAGTCTCTTATTCTCCGGGGTTCCCATTAAACAGGATACTTCTTTTATTCCCTTTAGAGACTTTACCCTATGGGCAATGGACATCAGGAAGACAGAATCCTGATAGGTATTTTTCTTAACAATATTCTTTAGAAGCATCTTTACCTCAGTGGTCAATGGATAAGGAGTAAGTAGTAAGGAGTAAGTAGTAAGTAACAATGAACAAGTAACAAGTAAAAGAATAAGAAAATAAGCGAGAAAGTGAGAATTTTTTACTTATGTTTTAAACATTTGAAATAGTTTTTCCCATTTTGCCCATTTTCCATTTTTCCTTACCTACACCATTTGGACTTTGGACTTTGGACTTTGGACATTGGACTTTGGACCATTAAACCTAACCCCCCTACTATCCCTAAGAGAGTATCCCTTCCTGAAGTGGCGCCAAAGTCTAAACATCTTCTGGCCGTCTTCTCGGTTCCTTGCCTACTTCCAGAAAAAATTGCTTCTATCAGATACAGGATAGTTTCGGGAAATCTACCCTGACAGGCGTATTCCAGGAATTTCCCACTCAAGAAAGTAGTCTTTTCTTTCTCCAGATTAATAATTCTTTTTATCTTTTTCAAAAGATGTTGGGATTCTGAATTGCCCAGAAAGTGCAAGGAAGCGATAAGACCTACTAAGAAATCGTCCCCGGAAGGGGTGAGTCCTTCTCCAAAACCAATGAGCCTTTTAATATTTTTTGAAACTTCAGGAAGATTTCTTTCTTTAATGGATTTAGTCAGTTCTTGAGTTCGAATTCTTAATTCTTGAGAAATACTATTTTCGAACGAAGAGAGAAAACAAGGTTCTCCCCGAGTTATCGGGGAGGCTTTCTTATTTTTTTCTTTTTCGGTTGAAAAATCCTTTTGGAGAGACGCGAGGTTGTCTCTTACCCGAGAACTTGGTCTTTTCTTTTCTATCTCAACTTTAGGCGACCATTTCTTCGCTTCTCTTAAAGAGATGAGAAAATTTCCGTTATTAATACTTATCTTCTGAGTAGTTCCCACTGCTCTCGCTTCCTTTTTTATTCCAAAGGAAATGAAATCTTCATCTTCGGGAAGTTTAAGGAGAATACGATTGGGACCATTTAATTTCTCAGTGGCTACAATAGAGATGAGTTCATTCTCTTTTGTTCTAATATTGAAGGCTTTAGAAAAAACGCTTTGTACTTTTCCCTCAAATCTAAGGGGTAAACTAGAATCAAGGGAAGAGGCATTAAAAGTTTGTTTCATCCTGAGCCTTATACTTCCCATGGTATTTTGCCTTTCCAATCGTTCTCTGAAAGACGAACTGGCAGATGGACGTTCCGGGATAGATGGCTAAAGGCATCGGGCTAAAATTTGAAATCTCCAGGACCTGGTGATTGGCAATCCCGGGATGCATGAAACTGGCTGAGATATGGACTAAGAGGCCGAACCTGGCGAATCTCGACCTTCCCTCAAGCCAGCCACAGATGTCACTGGGCAGGGTAATTTTCTCTCTGGTTATTCCCAGTATCGTCTCTCCTGGCATGAGAACGAAGCACTTCTTTACTTTTATTACCTCAGTTACCTGCTCATGCGAGGTCTTCTCTGATACGTGAACTACGTTATGCACTTTCTTGAAGACCCGGAATTCATTCCCCAGATGCAGGTCCACAGAGCCTGGACCCACCTTCGACTTGTCGAAGGGTTCGATCTTTATTCTTCCCTTCTTAATCTCCTTCAAAATCTCTCCTCTGGTTAAAATGCTCATAAATACCTCCCTCGTATAATATGTTACTACGCTTCGCCCTGTATACCGTCTGGTAACAGGGCTTTCCACCTCATCGGTGGACCAGCCGAAGAGGCTGGCGCTGTTACTATCGGTTACTACATTCCGACATAAGGTCGGAATTGTTACTACCGGTTACTTTTACACACATCGCTGGTAACCGATAGTAACTGTTTAGTAACCCCTGCCTGCCGGCAGGCAGGCATTAGTAACTGATAGTAACCTTCTTCATATTACCGCATCACTTATCTAAAGATTAATGCTTTCCAGATAAGGATATTGATCAGGATGAGAGTAATAGCAATTGCAATTTTCAAAAAAAGGATACGAGGTGTGGTCGTGGGGGGTGGAACCGGTTCTTCCTTTTTGAAAACAGGTGGTGGGGCAGAAACTTTCTTCTCTGGAACTTTCTTGGCTTTTTCCAGTTCCACCATTCTCAGCTTTAGTCTCTTTTCTTCCGTCTCTCTCGCTTGGCGTGTCTCCTGTACTTTGCGAGAAGCCTCGATGGCGATTCTTCTCTGCTCTTCCTCTCTCTTCCGCAATTCCTC
>JAHIPW010000116.1 GCA_018903055.1 bacterium | reverse complement strand
AGAGGCCATAAAGTGGGAGGCCAAGAAGTACATCACTATGGACCCGAAAGAGGCCATCATGGATCATCTTGTCTTAAGAGAGATAGTGGAGGAGGGGGTGAAGAAGGCGGAGGTGGTGGTGGCTGCTGCTCCCAATGGCCTGGTTCAAGATAAGATCTCCCTAATTCAGGGAGCGGGACTTATTCCCTTAGCCGTGGATGTTGCCTCCTTTGCCCTCTGGCGAAGTATTAAGATAAAGAAGGAAGAGACGATAGCCCTCATCGATATTGGGGCGGGAATAACGAACATCAATATCGTGGAGAAAGAAATACTACACTTCTCCCGGGACATCTCCTTAGCCGGAAATGACTTTACTTCTGCCATCTCTGAGGAGATGAATCTGGACTTCCATCAGGCGGAGAGGATGAAGAAGGCGGAGGGCCTGAGCCTGGAGAAGGAGACCCCGGCAACTAAGGCCATGAGAGGGCCTTTGGAGAGATTGGTAGTGGAGTTTGAACGCTCCTTTCACTACTTTTTGGCTCAGGCACCGGAGAAGAAGATAGATAGGATCATCCTCTTTGGGGGGAGCGCCAGATTAAAGGGGATAGATAAATATCTGAATAAGAGCCTGGGAATACCCGTTGAACTCGGCAATCCTCTGGCCGATATTGAATTCGATGAGGGGACCTTCGATAGGAGACATTTAGAAGACCTAAGCCCAAGGATGGCGGTAGCCTTTGGCTTAGCGAAGAGAGAGGAGTAGTTGAATGAAATACAAAATAAATTTTGTGATTGGTAGTTGGGTTAGGGTAAAGTAGTGGGTATGGTAGTTAGGTAAGGGTTAGGTCGAAAACACCAACTACCTAACCTAACAACCAAACCAATAACCTGACCTTAACCCAAAGACTTAACCTAAAAAAGTAACTTTTAACATCTGGACATTTGAATTTAAATAGAAAGAGAGGAGCAAAAAATATGAGGGGTGTAAACCTCCTTCCTCCAGAGATAGCGAAGAAAAAGAAGCTCGCCCTGAAGAGGCAGATGGCCGTCCTTCTGGGGGGGACAATAGTTGCTGCTGTATTCTTTGGTTATCTTGGTCTCTTTATTAGCGTCAAATGTTGTCAGGAGAGCTGTAAAGAGAAGGAGAAACTTTTAGCAGAACAGCGAAGTAAACAGAAAGAGCTCCAGGGGGCTATGGCCCGGGTGGAGAAGATAGAAAAAGATACCCAGGCCCTTGAGGAGAGAATCAAGACAGTGCAGGAACTTACGGGAGGGGAGCTCTACTACTGGGAGGTCTTAAGAGAGCTGGGCCACATCATCCCGGAGAAGGTCTGGCTTAGGGAGCTCATCCTCGATCCCCAGACAAAGAATTTTTCCTTAAAAGGTTCTGCCTCCTCTGATACCCTCATTGCCCGCTTCTTAGCCGCTTTAGAGACTTCCCCCTATTTTCGGGAGGTAGAGCTCAAAGAGACTAAGAAGAACGAGAGTGGGGATTACAAGGACTTCGAACTCACCTGCATCCCCCAGGGAAAGGAGAGGAAGTAATGCCCTTAATCGATCTCTCCAAGATTCCTAAGCAGCAGAGAATTATCTTGGCCGTCTTGGTAGGCATTATTCTTATCGTTCTACTCAATAATCGCCTCTTCAAGCCCCGCATTAGTGAAAGAAGAGAGTGGAGATCAAAGTATCAGAAATTGGAGACGGAGTTAAAGAGCGAGGAGTTCAAACTCCAAGAAGACCGGGCTAAGACAGAGACGGAAAGGATTGCAAGTTTAGAGGAGAAATACCGCCATACACAGAAGAAATTGGATTATTTGAAAGGGAGGCTTCCCAAGGAGAAGCAGATTCCAGCCCTCCTCTCTCAGATCGCCTCCCAGGCCAGATTAGAGTACAGCCTGATAAAGATGCTCCCTGAAGAGAGCCGGCTGGTCTATAAGGAAATCCCCATCCAGATACAGCTCAAGGGAAGATACCAGGACCTCGGTGAATACCTAAAGGATATTGAGGAGTCGACGAGGCTCATAAAAATCAAGAGCCTCAGTATCAAGACCGATCCTAAGGCCCCACCCAAACTGGATGTGACCCTCGAGATCGCCACCTACATCGTAGAATGAGGAATTTAAATAATGTTAAATACTAAATCCGAAATCCGAAACTCTAAACAATATCGAATGTTCTAAATACAAATGACCAAAACAAAGAATAAAGAACCTCTTAGTTTAGAAATTTGAGATTTGAATTTTGGATTTGTTTAGAATTTAGTGCTTCGAATTTAGGATTTTGCTGAACGAAGTGAAGCTTATTTTGTAAAGTGAGGAAGTGAGATGGCTAAGAAAAAAATAATCTTTTT
>JAHIPW010000115.1 GCA_018903055.1 bacterium | reverse complement strand
TTTTTCCTCCCTTGCAACCGCTAAAACGCAAAATTAAACTGAAAGACACAAAATTTGCAATCAGCGTTTAACTGTAGAAATCCATCAAAACTTTCTTCAATTTAGCAACATTCTCCTCACTCATTGGAGCAAGAGGAAGCCGAAGTTCTGGGGTGTCGAGTAGTCCCTGCAGGGCCATGGCGGTCTTCACTGGGCCGGGATTGGTCTCGATGAACATGGCCTTACATAAGGGAAAGATTTTATAATGGACCTCTCTTGCCTTTTCTAAGTTTCCCTTATTAAACTCATCGATCAGGGCCGCCATCTCTGCCGGAACGAGGTTGGCTACTACAGAGATTACTCCCCTTCCTCCTAAGGCGAGCATGGGAAGAACGATGAAGTCGTCCCCGGATATGAGATCAAACTTATCTCCACATAGCCCTACGATATCGCTTGCCTGCTGCAGATCACCACTGGCCTCCTTTATTCCCACGATATTTTTTATCTTAGCGAGTTTGGCTACCGTCTCTGGCAAGAGATTGACGCACGTTCTTCCCGGGACATTATAAAGGACAATGGGAATATCCACCTCTTTAGCAATCTTTTCAAAGTGAAGATACATCCCTCTCTGAGTCGGCTTATTGTAATAAGGAGTAATTATCAAGGCCCCATCCGCTCCCGCCTCTTTGGCATGTTTGGTCAATTTTAGTGCTTCCTCGGTATTATTGGAGCCAGTCCCAGCAATCACGGGGACATTTCCTTTTGCTTGATCAACGACCACCTCCACTACTTTTTCATGCTCCTCAAATGACAGGGTAGCGCTCTCTCCTGTTGTTCCACAAGGAACCAAAACATCTGTTCCATTCTTGATATGGAAATCGACCAGTTCTCTCAACTTCTTCTCATCTACCTTTCCTTTTTTAAATGGGGTAACTAAAGCCACCATAGAACCGCTAAACATCTCTTACCTCCTTAGACACGGATTAGCACGAAAATAGTTACTAACAGTTACTAATGCCTGCCTGCCGGCAGGCAGGGTTACTAAACAGTTACTAGCGGTTACCGTAGTAACCGTTATTCTTCCTGCTCACCCCGGATTAGATCCTCATAGTTTTCTCTTTTACGAATGATGCAAAATTTATCTTTTTCTACTAAGATTTCTGCAACTTTAGGTCGAGCGTTGTAATTGGAAGACATAGAAAAGCCATAGGCACCGGCATCGAGAATAGCCAGCAAATCACCAGACTTTACTTCTGCTAACTCCCTGTCCTTAGCAAAATAATCTCCACTCTCGCATACTGGACCAACAACATCTACAGTAGTTCGCCTCTCGTCCCGAGGGGACTCGAGGTCCCCGAGGGAGAGTTCGCCTCTCGTCCCGAGGGGACTCGAGATCCCCGAGGGAGAGTTCGCCTCTCGTCCCGAGGGGACTCGAGGTCCCCGAGGGAGAGTTCGGAGTTTCTTGATGGGGATGATTTCGTGGTAGGCGTTATAGAGCGAGGGCCTGATGAGGTCATTCATTGCCGCATCAACAATAACAAAACTCTTCTCTTCTGTCTTCTTGACATATAAAACCTTAGTAACCAGGATTCCAGCATCGCCCACTATTGCCCTTCCTGGCTCGAGGATTATCTTACACTTCAGTTCTTTAATCAAGGGTAACAACCTTTCAGCAAACTCTTTGGGAGTGGGTGCCTTCTCGCCCTTTTTGTAACTTATTCCCAAACCTCCACCGATATCCAAGTACTTTAATCTAATTCTTTCCTTTTCCAATTCTTTTATCAATTCAACAATTTTTCCTAGGCTATTGACAAAGGGCTCTAACTCTGTAATTTGGGAGCCGATGTGCATATGGATTCCCAAAACCTCAATATTTTCTAATTCTTTTGCTTTCTTATAGCCCTCTTTCGCTCGAGAGATTTCAATGCCAAACTTACTCTTTGCTAAACCCGTAGAAATATGGGGATGGGTGTTGGGATCGATGTCTGGATTTATTCTTAAAGCAACTGGTGCCTTCTTCTTTAATCTCCCTGCTATCTCATCAGTAAGTTCCAACTCTAGAATGGATTCCACATTGAGCATTAAAATATTATTCTTTAACGCGTATTTGATCTCTTCTCGAGTCTTGCCCACCCCAGAGAAGACTATCTTCTTGGGATCTACTCCTACCTTTAATGCCTTATATAACTCTCCTCCAGAGACGACATCTGCTCCTGCCCCTTCTTCTTTTAGGACTTTACAAATGGAGAGGTTAGAGTTCACTTTACAGGAGTAACAGATGAGATGGTCTATCTCTTTGAATGCTTTGTCAAAGGCTTTATAATTATCTACTAAAGCCTTCTGACTATAAAGGTAGAGGGGAGTCCCTACTTTCTTAGCAATCTCTTCTATTCTGACTCCCTCACAGCATAATTCATTATCTCTGTAATCAAAATTCTTCATTTTTTAAGGGTCTCTTTCCCCTGAGCGATGAGCCTCTTCACACTCTCCTTGGCTGTCCCTCCCGAAGACTTTCGGGCAGCGATGCCCGCCTCTACCTTTATAGTATCAAAGACATCCCGACTGAATAATTTGGAGTAAGTCTTAAACTCTTTTAAGGTTAAATCGGTTAAAGTCTTTTTCTTCTTAATGGTCTCCTTCACCAACTTACTCACTGCCTGGTAGGCCTTCCTGAAAGGCATCCCCTTCTTTACCAGATAATCCGCTAAGTCGGTAGCCATGGAGAAGTCGCCCTCCAAAGATGCTAACATCCTCTTCGTATTTATCTTTATGGCATCGAGCATCTGAGCATAGATAGTGAGAGAACCTTTGAGAGTATCCACCGTATCGAATAGAGGAACCTTATCCTCCTGCATATCCCGGTTGTAGGCTAAGGGTAGAGACTTCATAGTAGTCAGTAAACTCATCAGGTTCCCATAGACCCTTCCCGTCTTCCCCCTTATTAACTCACAGACATCCGGATTCCTCTTCTGAGGCATGATGCTTGAGCCAGTAGTAAAATCGTCGCTAAGTTCGATAAAACCAAATTCCTTACTTGAGAAGAGGATGAGTTCCTCACTCAACCTTGAAAGGTGCATCATAATGAGAGAAGCATTAGCTAAAAACTCAATGATAAAATCCCTATCTGAGACAGCATCCATACTGCTTGGGGCTACCTTGGAAAAGCCCAAAAGTCGGGCAGTATATTCCCTATCGATTGCGTGGGAAGTACCGGCAAGGGCTGCTGCCCCCAGAGGAGAGACATTTACCCGATCAAAGGTATTTAAAAACCTCTCCCAATCCCTATCGAGCATGAAGAAGTAGGCCATTATCCAGTGGGAGAAAAGTATGGGCTGAGCATGTTGCAAGTGAGTATATCCGGGCATAACAGTATCGATATTCTTCTCTGCCATTTTTAGAATGCTTTTCTGGAGGCTCCTGATTAGTTCTGCAATTTCTTTTATCTCATCCCGCAGGAAGAGACGCGTATCCAGAGCGACCTGATCGTTTCGGCTCCGTGCAGTATGGAGCTTCGCTCCCACATCTCCTATTTTCTCTATGAGCCTCTTCTCGATGTGGGTATGGATATCCTCCAAAGAAGGATCAATCTTCAATTCTCCACTCTTTATCTCTTTTTCAATATCTTTCAAAGCATTAACGATCTTCTTCCCTTCAGAGTCGGCAATGATCTTGCATTTGGCAAGCATCTTAGTATGAGCGATGGAGCCCTGAATGTCATACTTATAGAGCCTCTTATCAAAGGAGATAGACTCCAAGAATTCTTCTACCTTCTTCATCCCGTTAGACCTCCTTAATTTTATGAGTAAAACGACTAAAAGAAATAACTTGCTTGCCCCGTAGATACGAAGTTATCAACGGGGCTTGGCTCATTTTAAAAAATTCTCCAACTTTATCCCGTTAGATATAGAAAGGTCTAACGGGATTCATACTATTTCTCCTTATTTACCCCGCCTTTTGGCGGTGGCGTTATCCTCGCCTTTACCTTGATAGGAAGGCCCAAGATTTCTATGAAGCCCTTGGCTAGTTTTTGGTCGAAGATATCTCCTTTTCCATAGGTGGCCAGGGCCTGGCTATAGAGAGAATAAGGGGATTTCCGACCAACAACGATACAATTTCCCTTATAGAGTT
>JAHIPW010000114.1 GCA_018903055.1 bacterium | reverse complement strand
TGATGATAACCATCCTTAGTATGAATCCTTTCCTCTCCCTTAACCTTGAGAGTGAGAAAATAGTTATGCCTCCCACAGTTTATGGGAACTTCAATCACATCGCCAGCCCTAAGATTCAAGGTGCGCAGGTAATAGTAGACTGATACTGAGTCCTGAACTCTAGGGGGTATCTTTATCTCTTTTCCTTCGCGATAGGCAATATGCCTCTCCTGGTCGTATATGATGACCTCATCCTTCCGATACTCCCCTTCCTCGAGATGGGCTTCATACCGGTGGGGATAGAACTCCTTAGTATCCAGATAGGTCTCCAGCCTATCGTTTATCCTGTAGAAGAGGCTGAAAAAGGGGGTGGTCTGGGCAGTGACCACTATGTGATAGACCTCATGACCATCAAATTCTATTATCTCCTTTATCTCTAAAGTAGCATGACCAGCAGTGATGCCAAAGGCCTTTATGGCAAAAACCACCCTCTCCCCCACTTGAAAAGGAGGAACTGTTCTTGTGGGCTCCGAGGCCAGATCCATGGACCTTGTCAGAGACAGGAGGAATAGTAGAATAGCAACAGTTGCTACTCTTTTGCTCATACTCTCCGCGCCCTTAGCTGTTCTTTGACTGCGGAAAAGACTTCGCCTACAGTTATTGACTTCATACAATCGAGCCTCTTACATTTATGTCTCCAACATCCCCGGCAGGGCAGATCCTTCTCAATAACGATATGCCCTTCCCCATAGGGGCCATTCCTTATAGAATCTGTTGGTCCGATGAGGGCAATAGTGGGAATATTCAGGGCGCAGGCGATGTGTAAGGGTCCCGTCTCTCCCCCAATAAATAATCTACATTTGGAGATAAGGCAGGTAAGTTCTTTCAGGTTCGTCTTGCAAGAGATGATGGGTCTATTCTCTGTCATCTTTGCTATTCTATCGATAGAATTTTTATCCTCGGGGCCCCAGAGAAGGATTGCTTTGACTTTCAATTCTTCTATTAGTCGATCCACCAATTCTACCCATTTCTCCTCTGGCCAGAGCTTGGATGGCCAGCTGGCCCCCGGATGCAGGGCAATTAAGATATCACTTGAGATAATTTTCCTTTCCTTTAAAAAACTAGTGATATGTTCTCTATTTTCGCGAAATACTGGAATAATAAATTCTTTCTCCCTGACCTCTATTCCTAAAGGACGCAGGAGGCTGAGATTCTTATCGATGATATGCCTGTCCTCCTTTCCTGGAGTAATTCTTTGGTTGACAAATAGGCGACTTAACTCTCGACTATTCGCCCTGCTGAAACCGAACCTGGTCTTTGCTCCGCTTATAAAAGTGAGAAAACCACTTCTAAAGAGGCCCTGGAAATCAATGGCCAGATCGAACTTTAATGAGCGTAGCTTTTTAGCTGTCTTTTTGGGCCCCTCGTAGGTAATGACCTCGTCCAAATGGGGATGACCGATAATGATATTGGCTATCTGCTTCTTTACTACCCAGGCAATGTAACTTTTAGGGAATCTCTTCCTTAGGGCACTTAAGGCCGGTAGAGTATGAACTACATCCCCAATGGAACTGAGCTTAACAATCAAAATGCGTTTGAAATCCATATCTTACCTTTGCCGATATGAAAGAAGATAATTGTTACTACGCTTCGCTGTTACTATCAGTTGCTACATCCCGCAAAAAGCGGGATTGTTATTATCAGTTGCTTTTGTAACCATTAGTAACCGTTAGTAACCCCTGCCTGCTGAAGTCTTGGCGTAGGCAGGCTTTAGTAACTGTTAGTAACTTTTCTCTCTTCTATACTTGGACAGATTATACATCTTGAACTGCTTATAGACCTTCAGCTTCTTCTTTCCTTTTAAAACATCTTGGAACAATTTATCAAGTTCTTCTACTAAATCGTCTCTCTGCCTTTTCAGTATTAAAAGTCTCTTCTTGCATTCCTTGATATGCTCTTGAGAAACATCCCTTCTCTCTGTCTCTTCCCCCATATGGAAACACTTCTGTTCAAAGATGCTTATCTTATCGATCAGGCTCCCAATAGTCTCTGCCATTATTTTCCCTTTTTATCACAGATTTCCACAGATAATCTACAGATCAACACAGATCACAGATACTGAATCCTTGATTCTGGTTCTTGATATCTCGATAGCTTGATATCTGCCCACTTTCTCACTTTCTCACTTTCTCACTTTCCCGTTAGTCTATGGTCGCTCAGGGCAATAGCGTATTCATCAAGGGCTTCAATGAGATCATTCCTTCTTTGATTTAGTTTATCAATCTTCCTCTTCGTTGCAGCAACGACTTTATCATTTTTACTTCTCGCCGTATCTTCCTCATGCCACAGAGCGATATTGACCTTAGCCAATTCATTCACTAATTGGGCAAATGTCTTCACGCTAACTCTCCTTCTTCAATATCCATTGAACTGCATGATATAAGTCTTTAGCAGTATGGTCGGGATTTATTTTTTTGCTTCTTCTTCCATAACCAGTTAGAACCAGTATTCCTTTTGCGCCTACGTTTTGGGCTAATTTAATATCCTCAACCTTATCTCCGATAATATAACATTTTTGCAAATCTAAATTAAATCTTTTCGCTGCTTTTTCAAGCATCCCGGGTTTGGGCTTCCGGCAATTACAATTCTTCTTATATTTGGGAGGACCAAATTCTGGATGGTGAGGGCAGTAATAGATTCCATTCAGATAGGCCTCCTCTCTCTTAAGAAGCCTCTCTAATTCTCTATGTATTTTCTTAACCGCTTCTTCACTAAAATAGCCTCGGGCTACTCCCGATTGATTGGAAACCACGATGGTTAGAATTCCTTTTTTGTTCAATAGTCTTATTGCTTCTCCAGAACGAGGAACGAGTCTAAGTTTCTCTGGCTCCTTGAGATAGTCCATCTCTTCGGTGATGGTGCCATCACGATCCATAAAGACTGCCATCTTGGCCAATTCTATTCCTTCCCCTTGTATTTGAGATAATTATCCATCATCTCTTTACATAAATCTGCGACTTTTTTATAACTTCCGCCACCTAAGTCGGTTGAAAAATAACGTCTTGTCTTTTCGATTTTTTCTGCATTATTCTTCCGGTATTCATCAATATTATTGAGTATCTCTTTTGCTCTACTTATTAATTGGGGGAAGTCCTTGGCTACCAGACAGCC
>JAHIPW010000113.1 GCA_018903055.1 bacterium | reverse complement strand
GACTACGTTGCCTATGAAGCCATCGCAAACAATGACGTCCACAGAGCCATTGAAGATATCTCTCCCTTCAACATTCCCAATAAAATTTAAAGACGTTTTTTCTAATAAATCGTAGGTGGTCCTGGTTAATTCATTTCCCTTGACCCTCTCCTTCCCCACGCTTAAAAGCCCAACCTTGGGTTTTTCTATTTCCAGGATCTCTTTAGCATAGGTATTTCCCATAATGGCGAACTGGAGAAGATGCTGAGGTTTGCAATCTACATTCGCTCCCACATCGGTCAGTATTGAGACCCCGTGTATATGGGGCATTAAAATAGCAATGGCGGGACGTTCTATTCCCTCCAGTGTCCCTAAGACTACCTTAGTAGCCACCATGGCGGCTCCGGTATTCCCGGCAGAGACGATGGCCTGGGCTTTTTTTTCTTTCACCAACCTGGCCGCCACCATAATACTAGAATCCTTCTTCTTACGTAGTGCGGTGGTAGGCAATTCATCCATCTCTACTACCTGGGAAGCATGGACAATGGAAAGAGAGATCCCCTTGACAGAATATTTGGCTAATTCCTTCTTTACCCTCTTCTCATCCCCCACTAGGATTATTTCCAAATCTTTGTATTCTTTTAGAGCCTGGATGGCCCCCTCAACTATTACTCCAGGAGCCCGGTCTCCTCCCATGGCATCCAAGGCAATTCTCACTTCTTTTTTTCCTTCTTCTTCTTGGGAGGGATGATCTCCCTTCCCTCATAGTAGCCACATCCTAGGCATACCCGATGGGGAAGTTTGGGGACTCCACACTGGGGACAACGGGATAGATTTACTGTTTTCAATTTCCAGTTCGCCCTCCTCTTATCTCTTCTCGATTTGGAATGCCTTCTCTTAGGCAACTGCAGAATAATAACCATACCTTCGAGAAGTCCCATTTTACCCAAGGGCTTTTCTTTAAAGCCAAAAATGATCATTCCCACCATCAGCAACAGAACCCCTGTTATGATTATTCTTTTATTCATATTCACTCCTTTTTAGTTTGCTTTGTCATTCTATCAGAATTGCGCTATATGTCAAGTTTCATAAATAGTCAAGGGGTTAGGATAAAGTAGTAGGTTTAGTAGTTAGGTAAAGGTTAGGTGTTTTTTAAAAAGACTAACTACCTAACCCAACAACCAAACTAACTACCTAACCTTAACCCTAACCAAATGAAAATTCTGTATCATTCGGTCCAATGGCTCTTTTCATTGAGCCTGAAGAGAAGTAATGGCCACCAGATTGATGATATCTTCAACACTACAGCCCCGGGAGAGATCGTTCACCGGTTTTGCCAATCCCTGAAGGATGGGACCGATGGCCTGGGCACCAGCCAATCTCTGAACCAACTTATACCCGATATTAGCAGAATTTAGATCGGGAAAGATTAAAACATTTGCCTTTCCTGCAATAGAGCTTTTTGGCGCCTTCTGGGAAGCGACCTCTGGAATAAGGGCAGCATCTACCTGAATCTCACCATCGATCAAAAGTCCTGGCGCTTTCTCTTTGACTATTTCCGTTGCTTTTACTACTTTATCCACTAATTTATGTTTGGCGCTTCCCTTTGTAGAAAAAGAGAGCATGGCCACTCTCGGTTCACAATTCATCAAATCCTTTGCCGTCCTGGCAGAAACGATGGCAATATCTGCCAACTCCTCTTCATTTGGATCAGGAAGGATAGCGCAATCGGCAAAAATCAATGCCCCATTCTCCCCAAACTTCTCATCCTTTAATATTATTAAAAAGGAACTCGACACCTTCTTCACTCCGGCAGCGGTCTTTATGATCTGTAGAGCCGGTCTTATGGTCTCTGCTGTAGTATGGACCGCTCCAGATATCGAACCATCTGCCTCGCCTTTCTTCACCATCATGGCCCCATAAAAGAGAGGCTCCTCCATAATAGAAAGAGCCTCTTCCTTGCTCATTCCCTTTTCTTTTCTAAGTTCAAAGTAAGTATCCGCATAATTCTTTAATTGTTCTGATTTCTCTGGCTCAATAATTTTTGCTTTTTCAATATCCACTTTTAAAGATTGGGCTTCATTCTTTATTTTTGATTCTTTCCCTAAAAGGATTATCTCTGCTATTCCTTCCTTCAGAATCTCTGCTGCGGCTCTAATAGATCTCTTCTCTTCACCCTCAGGCAATACAATCCTTTTAGGATTCTTCTTCGCCCTCTCTCTAATCTCTTCTATCAAGCCCATTACCTATTCCTCATGTGCTTCAAGTCTCAAGCCGCATGCTTCAAGTCATATGTTGAAGAAGCGGTGAACCGGTGAATCTGAGAATCGGCGAATCAGTAATTTTCCCCGTTTCCCCGTCTCTCCCTTTCTCCGTTTCAACGTTCTTGCAGCCTGTAGCTTATTTCTTGGCCAGTTTCTCCTTAAGTCTCTCTTCTACCACCTTGGGAACTAAATCACATAACGAGCCACCGAAACTCACCACTTCCTTAATCATGCTTGAGGAGAGATAGGAATATTTAGCAGAGGGCATCATGAATACTGTCTCAATTTCCTTGCTCAATTTTCTATTCATTAATGCCATCTGGAACTCATACTCAAAGTCGGATATGGCTCTCAAGCCCCGGATAATGGTCTTTGCTCCTAATTTCCTGGCATAATCGACCAATAGTTCATCAAAACTATCGATCCTTACATTCTCTAAGTCTTTAGTTACTTCTTTAAGCATGGCCATTCTCTCTTCTACACTGAAGAGGGGTTTTTTCCCCGAATCCTTCACTACCGCCACTATCAGTTCATCCACAATTCCTAAAGTACGCTTGATTAGATCGATATGTCCATTAGTTACCGGATCAAAACTTCCCGGATAAACAGCAATCTTCTTCATTTCTACCTCCTGAACGCAGATGAGCACAGATCACAGATATTGGATCCTTGAACCTAGATACTTGATGCTGGATGCTCGATAACTCGATAGCTTCAGAATTTACTTTCTTACTTTCTTACTTTTCTACTCTCCTACTGTCCTTACTTTCTGGTAGAAAGTAAGGACTGTATCGCCGTATCTTTCTTGTCTAACTCTTCCTAATGAGCCAATTTCCTTATCTAAATTAAGGGATTTGTGATGCTCGGCAATGACTAAAGTAGTAATTTTCAATATATCACTTTTTGCCAGTGCTTGCAAGGTATTTTTTACTAATCTACTTTCATAAGGTGGATCCAGAAATATGATGTCGAATCTTTTCTTTTCCTTACTTAGACTACTGATTACTCTTAGAACATTATTCCGTGGTATCTTAGGACTTTTTTCATAGGGCAAAAAACCCAAATTGGTACGGATCAATCTTATAGCAGAAGGGTGATTGTCAACAAATATGACCTCCTTTGCCCCCCTACTCAAGGCCTCAATCCCCATCTGGCCACTTCCCGCATATAAGTCGAGGAAATTTGAGCCATCTACCCTATTGCCTAAGATATTGAATAGGGCCTCCTTCACCCGCATGGGGGTAGGCCTCATCTTAATGCTCTTCAGAGCCTTCAGCCTTCTTCCCCCAAACTCTCCCCCAATTATCTTCATTGTTTCCTCATTTTTTGGCAAGCAAGCCGTCAATTTCTTTACTTAAAGTAGTTTCTATCTCCGGGTTATAGCCACGATGGGTATGTTGAATCTTCCCTTCCTTATCCAGGACGAAGAGCATGGGGATGGCTCTTATGCCATAGGCAGAATTGGCCTCTCTTCTTCCGTCTATTAAGATGGGGAAGGTATAGTCCCCTTCCTCAATGAAGTCTTTGACTTTCTCGATATTGCTTTCGCTGGTTATGGCTAAGACTATAACTTCCTTATCCTTATACTTGTCATAGACCTTCTGAATATGGGGCAGTTCCTTCCTACAGGGAGGACACCAGGTAGCCCAGAAGTCAATGATTACTACCTTCCCTCTGTAATCCGCTAAACTCACTTCCTTTCCCGTTAAATCTTTTAAGGTAAAGGAAGGAGCAATTGTTCCTTCCTTAATCGCTACTTTCTCTTTAATCTGGGGTTTTTCCATTAAAGAAAATCTTACAATACTCCCCACAAACGCTACTAAAGCAACGATCACTATTACTAAGCCAACAATCTTTTCCTTGTTCTTCATTCTAACCTCCTAGGTTCATCATTACTTTTTGAAGCCACCACATAAGTGAAAGAAACCCGGTGTGGCAGGCAGTTACCAGGATCCAGTAAGAGAAAACGATTAAGATAGACTTCTTTAGATTAAACTTAAAGACGCAGAAGACACCAAGCACCATAAGAGCCAGGCCCCAGAAAAGGAATAGGTCAATCTGGTTTAATAAAGTGAAGAGCGGAG
>JAHIPW010000112.1 GCA_018903055.1 bacterium | reverse complement strand
CCAACTACCTAACCTAACAACTAAACTAACAACCTAACCTTAACCCTAACCAAATGACTTCTTGTCAACTTATTGACTTATTAACTGTCTTGAAAGATTTATCCATACTTCCGCTTCGGTAGCCTTCCAAGTCGAGAGAGATATAAGTATAGCCCAATCTCTTCAATCCATCAATGACCTTTTTTCTCACATCTTCCTTAACCAGGATTTTTATCTCTTTCGGATTGACCTCAATCCTGGCCATATCTTTATGATCTCTCAGGCGTACCTCTTTAAGACCCAGGCCCTTCAAGAATTCCTCGCCCTTCTCTATTCTTTCCAGCCTCTTCCTCGTCATTCTTTCGCCATAGGGGATCCTGGTAGCCAGGCAAGTCTGGGAAGGTCTATTCCAGGTGGGAAGTCCTATCTTCTTAGATAGTTTGCGGATCTCCTCTTTCCTCAATTCCACCTTTGCTAAAGGGCTTCTTATTCCTAATTCTTTTAAGGCCCTCTTGCCTGGACGGAAAGACCGGAGATCATCATAGTTTGAACCATCGAGCACAAACCGAAGACCATTCTTCTTAGCAATTCTCTTTAATTCCTTAAAAAGTTTCTTTTTACAAAAATAGCATCTGTTAACGGTATTTCTAATTAAATCTTCATTCTCACATTCCCGGGAATTTGAGATGATATGTCTTACCTCTAATCTGCGGGCTATTTTCCTGGCTTCCTTTAGTTCATAGGAGAAGTGAATGGGTGAGGAGGAGGTCACTGCCATTACCTTATCACCTAAGACATCAGAGGATACCTTTAATAGGAAGGTGGAATCTACTCCACCAGAGAAGGCAATAAGAACACTTCCCATCTTCTTTAAATTCTCTTCAAGTCTTTTTAACTTTCTATTCATCTGCTAGTGTCTTATATCTTTTTTAAACTAACTAAACGATGGTTTCGCCAGTTGAACTTGAGCCTCGATCTCTTTTTATACGCTTTCCCTTGTAAGATAGCGCCCACTAATAGAGGAAGGCCGATAGTGGAGTCAATGTAAGTAGTGGCCTTCCGGGCCTTACTGGCTACCTTCCCCCAGGACTGGGCCTCTCTCAAGGTGCAGCCCGATAACCCTCCCCAGTGAGGAGCATCTGCCGTTAGTTGTATGGCATAGTCGTGCCCCTTCGTCTGGCCTCGGGGAATAATTTCTAAACACTCTAAAGTGACTGTGGCCTGTTGGATGAAGTTCTTGGGATAGCCGCCAGAGATATAGACCACTCCCGTCTTCTTGGTCTTCATCACCATCTGGATTATTTCACAATTATCCAGGATGGCGTCGATTACGATGTGGTCCTTATTCCAATAGTAATGCATGGTAAGAGCGATGCCGATGGAACTGTCATTGAGTGCCGGGCAGAGCACCGGGATACCATGCTTGGACGCAGTATATAGGATGGAGTTTTTATCCTCTAATTTCTTGCCTAATATCTTTAAGAACTCGCTTGAGGAATAGGTCCTCTTGGGAAGTTTATCGGCAATGGCGCATATCACCTTATCCGCAGTATCAAAGTCCGCCTCATCCACATAGGTATCATAGATGCGATTGATGTATAACTCTCTCAATAGAACATCATCCGCATAGGGGGTTCCCATATAGAACTTAGTGCCCGTAGCCAGAGCAAAGTCCTGGTAGAGGTTCCCACCCGTAGCCACCAGGCAATCAACCAGGTTATACTCTATCATATCCCGGATGACCTTCCTCATACCCCCGGCTATCATGGGACCAGCTAATCCCAGAAAGATTAGGGGGCGATCCGGATCCTTCAGACAGTCCTCATAAACCTGGAGGCACCTGCCTAAGTTCCTTGACTGAATGGATGATTTCTCAAATGATTTTAATAATTCCCTTATACTCTTTACTTTCTCAAGATCGATCTGCTCTACTTCTTTACTTAAAACCTCTTTCTTGGTTACCATTCCATACCTCCCGAACACAGATTTTCACAGATTTATTACAGATTTACACAGAACACAGATACTGGATGCTTGATCCTGGATCCTTGATTCTGGATATTAGGAAACTTGGATATTGGGATTTGGAAATTAGGATATTTGGATATCAGGATGTGGGTGTGTTGTGGGTTGTGAGTCGAGTTGTGGGGGTGAGGGTGTGGAATATATCCCCATCCACACAACTCACTACCCGACACACTACTCACTACCCATCCTCACCCTTTTCGGATTACCTAATCCCCAATTCCCCCAATCACCAAATCCCAGTCTTCCAATCACCCAATTTCCCTTTCTAATAGGACCGATCACCGATCACTGTTCACCGATCACTGTCTTTAGATAGTCTCTTATTCCCTCCTCAATGCTATATCTTGCTTTAAAACCCAAGATCTTTTCTGCTCTATTAATATCTGCTCTGGTCTCATCCTGATAGAAAGAGTAGGGATTGTCAAAGTACTCTGGCTCATAGGAAGTTTCCAAAACTTCGTTTAGTATCTCTATT
>JAHIPW010000015.1 GCA_018903055.1 bacterium | reverse complement strand
GTAAGTAATTTCTCCGAACACCGAACTCAAGCCCCGATTACATCGGGGCGTGCTCCGAACTATATATTTTCCCAGGCTTATGCTGCTACAAAAGAGGGTAAGGCCAAGAAGGGACTGACTCTAACCATCTCTCAAGTGGTTATTAAAAAGGGAGAGGTTAGTCTTGAAGATAGGAGCAAGGCGGCCCTTAAGTCTTTAAAGACTGGAATCGATTTAAACTCCAGCATTGAGGTGAATCCCGCTCCTACGAGTAGGGGCGGGATGAAGGAAGGATTTACCTCAAAGGGAAGAATAAACCTGAATGACTTGACTGCTCAAATGAATCCTCCTACAAAGAAACCTCTGAAGGTCTCTAAACTCGAGATCCCCTATGAATTCAAAGATAACCTGCTTACTATAGAGAGTCTTAAGGTTTCGACCTGTCGGGGAGAATTGAAGGCAGAAGCAAAGATCGATCTTAAGAAGACAGAGTATGACTTGAAAACAAAGATAGAGAAGATGGAAATAAACGATCTTCTCTCCTTTCTTACTACCACTAAGGATATGGTCTATGGCACTCTGGCCACTGATTTAGAAATAAAGGCAAAAGGAAAGGGAAAAAGTTTGATGAATAATGCCAAGGGAAAAGGGTTTATAAATCTTACTGAGGGCAGAATAAGTGGTTTACCTTTACAGAAGAAGTTTCTAAGGTTCCTTTCCACTCTTCTTCCTATTCCTTCCTTAGTTGAAATTCCCTATAATAGTCTGGGGGGTCACTTCGACTTAACAAAGGGCGAGGTTACGACAGAGGACTTCAATCTGAATAGCGATCTAATGAAGATATCTGCCCAGGGGATTTACTCTTTACTGGGCAGCCTGGATTTCGACATTACACTAAAGACTACTCCCAAACTCATTAAATCCTCAGATGTCCCGGTTCAACTAAGGGACGAAGAAGGGAATGCTTCGCTGCCCTTTGAACTAAAGGGAACCATTCAGGATCCCAAGTTTCAGCCCAAATGGGAGAAGTTAATCAAAAAGGCAATAGAGAAGACAGTAGGGGAGGAACTGGAGAAAGCATTAGGTAAGGAAGAGGCTGAGGCAGCAAAAGAGGTAATTAAAGGATTGGGAGAACTTTTAAAAAAGAAGAAAAAGTAAAAACCCAGCTTCAATCTACAAGCTTCAGGCTTTATAGGCTCCTTGCAGTCGCGCTTCAAGTCACATGCTACAAGCTCCAATTTTTGTTTAGCCTGCGGCTTGTGGCCTGCAGCTTGAGGCTTGTAAGTTCGAAGATTGAGGCTTGCAGCCGCGGCAATTATACAGGTGAGCAATATGGCTCCTTTAAGAAAAGACCTAAAGACCGGTAAGTGGTATTTTATTAAAGAAGAGAAGGAAAGAAGAAGGAAGAGAAGACCTAAAAGAAGGATAAGAGGCCTACTCACTCTTGTTATTCTTCTTCTCTTCGTTATTCTGTTTATTAACATTAACCCGATAACCTCCTTCATCACAGAACAGATCACCATCTACCAGATAGAAAAGAGAGTAACCTTTAGGGTCTCCTGTAAAAATCTGAAAGCAGACATCTTCACCGACCGAGTAATTATTGAAGGAGTGGAAATAATAAGTTCCAATCAGTTTGGAGAAGAACCCTTCATTTATATCCCGAAGATTGAATGCCACTTTCGTTACAAACTCCTTCTTCAGAGGAAGATTATCATAGACGACGTTATCTATTACCAGCCAGAAGTCTTTTTAGAACGCAATCCAGAAGGAAAATGGAACTTTCCGGAAAAGAAGAAGCATAAGAAGGGATACTGGCTCTTTGCCCAACCAAAGCAGGTGGTAAAGGAAGGTAAGATTACCTTCAAAGATGGCAAGATTTCAAAAGAACCCGTCACTACCGAACTAAGGGATATCGATATTAAAGCCACAGACTTTTCTAATAGAATCCCGGCGGGTGCGAAGTATACTGTTACTGGTCAGATAGTTTATAGTGGGATGAAGACCCCTTTTCAGATGGAGGGATCCCAGGATTCCTTTGTTAGACCCCTTAACTTTGTTTTCCAGCTACATCTTAAAGATTTAGATATCCTTCCTTTTGCTCCCTATCAGAGGAAGATCACCTCCTGTAAATTAGTGCGGGGGAGAATGGACCTTGAAACCGAACTCAAATGTGAGAAGAACAAGTTGGATTGCATGAATAGAGTGGTATTCAAAGGTCTTGAACTCCACCCCGTCCTCGGCGCCAGCCCCTCCCTCGTCAAGGTGATGGGCATGGGTCCTGCTACTCTGGCTATCGTTTTGGGGGATGACCAGGGAAGAGTAAGATTGAATATTCCAGTAAAAGGTAATATTACCGATCCAGACTTTGAGATCGGTCCCGCCCTCT
>JAHIPW010000111.1 GCA_018903055.1 bacterium | reverse complement strand
TACCTTCTCTGTATTCCCTGTCTGGGAAAAATAAACAATCGTCGCTTTCAACGCTTACTCCCAACCAAGATACATCAAGAAACAATAACCAAACAAATTCCAAATTCAAAATCTCAATAACCAAACTACATCACGGTTATTCGGACATCCAGGATTTCATTATCCCTCATCTATTGACTATTGACTATTGACTTCCTCCCTCCTCCCTTATTTAAGGGGCTCCACTACCTCCACTCCTTTGGGAACCTCAAACTCAAACTCTGAATCTGGAATCTTAGTATTGACTTTAATGTTCTTAAACTCTATTAAAGTGGTATCACCATTCGGCTCAAATATCTTGGTCTTGACTGGCCAGTATTCTTTAGTATCGATCCATAAGATTATTTTGGATATATATCTCAATTCCTCTTCTCTTTTGGGAATGAGTTCCAGCAAACAAAAGTCCTTCTTCTTTTCAAGGAGTCTGATCTGGTAATTTTTCTTCAGATATTCCATAGACTTTCCAAAACCCACAAAGAGCCCTAAGGTCTCCCCCGCCCCTGTCAAATCATACTTCTCGGCCACCTTCATATCGGGATAGTAGAGCCACATTTTCTTTCCCTTAATAATCATCAAAAGTGGGTCAGGAGCCGAATATTCCCAGGACATTTTGTCTGGGTTTTTATATTTCATCCTCCCTTGAGAGATTAATTTTTCTTCCAATAGTTCCATCATTTTCTCCTGGATGAATGAGGCATTAAGGTCCTTTACTCCTTTCTGTTTCTTATCCATTTCCTTCAAAATACTATCCAGATCATTCCCGGCCCAAATAGAACTCCCTAAAAGAATCGCTGCTAACAGAAGCAACAACATTCTCTTCATAATCTACTCCTTTTATCCGTGTCTATCCGTGTTTTTATCCGTGCCTATCCGTGTCTCCCAGAAAGGATAAAAATTATACCACTGATCGGGATATTGACGAATATATTTCTCAAAGACTCTAATTATTTTCTCCAATGTTCTTCGAATATCTTTTTCTCGATTGCCAGTATCTTTAGCATAGATGGGTTCCTCTGCCACTCCATAGTATCTACCCCTGCCCTGATAAAGAACAAAACCAGGAACAATGGGAGCCCCAGTTAGTAAACTCAGGATCGCTGGTCCAGTAGGAAAGTAGGCTTCCTTACCGAAGAACTTTATTCTCATCCTATTGGTCTTGGTTGCCCGATCCCCAAGCATAGCCACTATCTCATTTTTTGCCAGGGCATCTGCGATGTTCTTGGCTGCCGTTATGGAATTATTAACTGTCAGGGACTTTATTCCCCGACTGCTTCTCCACCTCTCCCTTACCTCATCAATCTTCAAATCCTCATCGATCAAGGTGACCACATTCATAGGATAACCTAAAATGTTAAATAATAGCCCCCCCAACTCCCAATTACCCAGATGAGCGGTCAAGAGCATAAGACCTTTTCCCTTCTTCAAAGTACTATCAATAAAGTCTGCCCCCTCATACTGAGGAATGATGCTCTTCCAGTTATCCTTGTTAATACGAGAAAATCTGAAGTAATCAACGATATACTTGGAATAATTACAGAAAGTGTTACCGGCTACGAAACAAATCCTTCTTCTGCTCGCCTCCTTACCCAAAACCTGAGTTAGATTGGAGATTACTGCTCTTCTATTCTTCCCTGATAAGGAATAGGCAATGATTCCCGTTACGGTTGCCAATAGATAGCCAATGCCTAAAGGCAGAGTAAAGGACATAAAGCGAACAAATCGATACAAAAAATACTTATCCAAAGGATGCCTGGGCACTGCTCTCGCCTCCAATAAAAGTTACCAGCTTCAAGCCACAAGCCACAAGCTTCAAGCTTCAGGCTTCAGGCTTCAAACCTTTCTCGACCGCTTCTTTTAGTCTGTAAAGTTTTCTTCCTAGATTTTCATATTCCTTTAAGAAGTAATCAAACTTCTCTTTGTTCTTAAAGGATTCTGTCTCAAAGAGTAATTCCAGATGTTCCTTTGTTTCATCACAAGAAGCCAGGGCATAGGTGAGATGCTTTATATATTCCTGCTGATACTTTTTTCTCCCAAAACCCTCTACTATGTTAGAGGGAATAGATTTAGAAGACCTTCTAACCTGATTACCCTCCTCATACATCTCAAATTTGGGAAGATCAGAAAGAGTTATTTTATGAACTTCCACCGCCAACTTATGTGCTAATTTATATGCCTCTAAATCCTTATAGCTTTGCATCTTTTTAGTCTCCTTTCCTTTTCTATCTGCAGTTTGTAGCCTGTGGCCTGCCGCCCGAAATTTACTTCGGGCGAGCCTCGCCCTTTAGGGGCGGGAGGCCTGTAGCCTGTAGCTAATCTTTCCTGTCTAAATCTATGACTTCTACGTCCTTGGGAACCTTGAACTGGAAGATTTCTGGCTTAATGGCTTCATTGAGTCTTACCTTTTGGATGAGTAGTGTTAGTATTCTCTTCTCCTCTGGGTTATAAATTCTCACTTCTTTCGGAAAGTCGATTTCATTTACTCTCTGATAGTCATCAAAAGAGACTTCTAAGACGAGAGAACCATCCTTATTGAACTTTTCAATCTTGGTCACTAAAAAGTTACTTCTTTCGATCCAGACTTTCTCTAAAAGCCTCTTTTTTACCAGATAAATGATGTAGTCCTGTTCTCTCTTCTCTAAAAATTTACTGATATCTGCTCGGCTAATCATCTCAGAGGCTAAGAAAGCGCCCTTTAGATCCTGAAGATTAAAATCAGCCTTCGAGGCCCCCGCCTTTATCTCTGGCGTGAAGTAAACTTTCCCATCCTTTGGAATATATATCCAAAGAGACTTTCCATCCAAGACAATTTCAAATAAGGTAGGGCCCAGCTGCGGATAGCCCTTTATTCTGAATCTATCTGGCTTCTCAAAAACAAAGACTCCCAGACAATGCTGGGAGCTCTTCTTCTCCAGGTCCTCAAAGCCCATCCTTAAAGATGCTTTAATAGTCTTTATTCTATTTTCTCTTCTTTGAATTAATTCTATTAATTCCTCGAGGGTTGCTTCTCTATAGATAGTGGGCTTGACATATCTCGGCGCACAGGCGCCCAAGAAAAAAAGAGACAATACTGTTAAACCTAAAAGTAATCTTCTCATTGGCTCTCTATCTTCTGAAAATAAAGTAAAAGTCCCGATTGTTTTTTCTCGTGTTTGCTCAATCATTGTCCGTCGCTTGTTGCCCGTAACCTGTAGCCCGAGGCTTGTAGCCTGTTATTTATTATATCTTAATAGCGTCTATTTGTCAAATTGGGCGCTTTTATTATTTCCAAATTATTAAGAATTTGGAAACAGGGGAGGAAATAAAATGGAGAGGATATCAAGATAGGGTGAGAGATTGTTAGTGGAGTAGAAAGAAGAGATTAAGCAGAAGGTGTCATCTTCCGATCTTCGAAGATTGGAAGATAAAAGACTATTACTTTAGTCTTTCTTTTTTATTCTTTTCTTCTTCTTTTTCTTCTCTTCTGTTTTCACTTCATGGTTTTACCGCGATATATGTATTTGGCAATATGGCCTCCTACCCGGTAGATAGCCTCTTCGACAGTCGAGACTTTTGTCACTCCAGCAATACTGCGCAAATCTACTTCATCTATCACCTCTCCTGTCTGGGCATCGATGAATCTGCAGTGAACAGCAAAGGAGGCCCGACCGGCACCAAAGCCTAACCAAGCCTGTTTTGCCCGACTCCCAGGGTTATACTCTGTAACCTCTCCCTCCACAATAAGGGTAGGGCCTACCATTCCTTCTTTCTTCTTGGAAATTCGTTTAAAAATAGGTACTTTTTGATTGTACTTTTTCAAAAACGTTTCAGCATATTCACTCACCCTTAAGCCTGCTGATTGTGGAGCGGGAGATTCTTCCGGTACTTGGAAGTCATAAAGAACTACATTTTCATACTTGGCGAATATAAGTTCTTTGGCTTCCTTTGTTGGTTTGGGCTTAGCGCCTGCACAACCCACAAGGGCCACAGCGCCGATGAGAAATATTACCAGTAGAATTCTTTGAAACATGGCATCCTCCCTTCAAACGCAGATTTCTTTTTACTGCCTGCCCCGTGGCCGTAAGGCTTTACGGGGCTTACTGTGAATGTATATTTGACGCACCTGCCTGCCGGCAGGCAGGGATTGTCGCGGATTGAAAAAATTGAACTGTTTTTAGTTTAACATACTCTGGTTTGAAAAGCAAAAATTTTAGTGAATAATCTGGTGCCAGATACTTTTTATGATGTCTCCGATGGCAAACCAGAGTAAGCAGCCGATGATGCTCCCTATAAAGAATAATAGATAGGCTCGGGGGCGTTTAATCTTAAGGATATGGGCAAGTAAGATACTGCTCCACATCCCGCATCCTTTAACTGGTAATAGAGCAACTACTGCCACTCCCAGATGGCCCAAAGACTTCACTCCCTTGAATATCTTAGAATGGAGGAACTTATTTTCTCTCTTGCTCATCTTCTCCTTTAATTTTCTTATAAGTGGCATACGGGACTCTGCCGTCTCATAGAGGAAGTAGAGGGGCCAGACCTGGAACATATCAAAGAAGACCCCTAAGGGAAGAAAGTATAAGACATTCATTCCCCTCAAGACTCCATAGACGATAGAGACTCCCCTTCCAAGGGTCATATGTAAAATAGCGAATACCCAGTAGGGATGGTTATAGAAAACTTCTTTGAGATGGGAGATCATGGTTTATTCCTTAACAGTTACTACGCTTTCCGCCTCATCGGCGGACCAGCCGAAGAGGCTGGCGCTGTTACTAACAGTTACTACGTCCCGATAAAATCGGGACTGTTACTATCAGTTGCCTTTGTAACCATTAGTAACCGTTAGTAACCCCTGCCCCTGCCCCCGCCTGCCGTCGGGCAAGGGCAGGCAGGTTTAGTAACTAATAGTAACTTTTAAAAGTTTTTTCCTGCCTTTTGCCGCTTTTTTATTCGCGGAAGTAAAAATGGTACTTCTTTCTTATATTTCAGGTATTCTTCACCGAACTTGAGTTCCAGTTCTTTTTCCTCATAGATCTTGAGATAAAAGATATGAGCAGGAATAATACCGGCCAGTGATACTAATAATAAGTAAGAAGACGAAAAGGCTATAGCATACCCAATTAAAAAGAGATAACCCCCTAAGGACATAGGATTCCTTAGATAACGTCTGATGCCGCTTTTTATAAACCTTCTGGTCATAAGCCTAATGGGTCCCACCTTTCTACTGGCCAATCCTCCAATCCCGGGAAGACCCACTATGGCAGAAAGGATTAAAAATGAAAGATAAAGAGGAAAAGATAGCTGGCAAGGAAGTATAAATCTGGGAAGAAGAGAAAGGGGTTGCGGATGAGTGGGAATTACAAGAATGCTGGAAACAAGAAAACCAAGCCAGCCGATAGCATAGATGGGATGGATGAATTTTGCCAGATGCCGGACATAGTCAAAGCCTTTTCCCCTGTCAAGTATTCTTCTACCAATTATGGTAACAAGATATAGAGAAAGAATACAGTAGATTTGAAAGAAGACTACTTTGATAGCCACGTATTTCTCCAAAACAGGGTTATCAGGTTATCAGGTAATCCCCGAAGGACCCCGACAAGTCGGGGCCAACGGGGCAGGCAGGTTATCAGGTAAAAAGGTTGAAAACAGTTGACGGAAATTGGAAAACTGTAGTGAAATCAGAAATCTGAAATTAGTATTTTCCTGTTTCCTGTTCTCTGTTTTCTCTACTGATTTCTGTTTTCTAACAACCGATTTCTGTTCTCTACCGATCACCGATTACTGGTCACCGATCACCGGTCACTTTTTTGCCCGCCGGCGTTTAATCATCTCAATAAAGGCATCGAGTCTGGTATCCATTCCTGTCTCACCAGTGTGCTCATCAATGACCAGGGACATATAGGCTACTCTCTTATTCTTCCTTGCCTTATCATCAACGATCTCTTTCAATAGGGAGTCTGGGCCACATTCAAAAGAGATGATATAGATGAGTCCATCTATCTCTGGGGAATCCAGGAAATGGAAGGCAGATCCTACGGTCTCCTTTCCAAATGACCAGTATATCTTCTTGGATAGAGTACGGACCTTTTCTTCAATGATTTCATCTGGAATCATCTCTGAGGTATAGATTCTTGCTCCTAATTTTCTTAGTCTCTGAATGATATCAAGACTGGAAAAGGAATCATAGACGGTGTAAGGATTTCCAATTAAAGCGATATTCAGTCCCCCCTTCTTTTTTTCTGGAGGAGAAACTTCCTCACCATCAAAAATCTTTATTGCCTCTTGGGGAGTAATTCCATCTTTAATTCTCTTCAGAAATTTTTCATACTCTCTCTGTGCTTTCTGATAGGCGCGATAGACTTTAAAGGGATTCTTATTAAACCTCTTCCCTGCCTCATAGATGGATTTCATGGTTGCCCCCTTCTTCCTCACATTGAAATGGATATCCAGTATGGGGGGTAAATCAGGCATAATAGCGCATAGAACATCGGGAAGACCGGCGAAGTGGGGACAGAGACAGGTATCTCTCTCGATGCTCACCAACCGGGGAATGAATAGATAGTCTACCTTATCGGCTAAGGTTATCACATGGCCGAAGACCATCTTTATAGGAAGGCAGGTATCGCCAACGAACTTCTTGAGTCCCTTTTTAAATATCTCTTGGGTAGTGGGCTCAGAAACGATTACCTCTGCTCCCAGTTCTGTGAAGAATGTCTTCCATAGAGGATAGAAGCGATAGTATAAAAGTGCTCTGGGGATGCCAACTTTGATGGCCACAGATGCCTCCGAAAAAGGTTATCGGGTTATCAGGTAATCAGGTTATCAGGTAAAAAGATGAAAACAGTTGACACCCCGAAGGACAAGCCTACGGGGTAACAACCGATTTCTGTTCTCCACCGATAACCGGTCACCGATCACCGATCACCGATCACTTTTTTATTCCGTCGTCGTTCAAGAAGGTCGACGAAGGCTTCCAGTCTGGTAACGAGCCCGGCCTGGGCAGTATGTTCATCCAGGACTAAGGTAAGAATAGGAATATTGAGTTCCTTTTTCACTTTGGATAGAATGCCCTGGGCAACAATCTCTGGTAAGCAGGTAAAAGGGGCAATATGAACTATGCCATCGAATCCCCCCCTGGCATAGAGAACCGTTCCTCCAATAGAGACGATGCATTCTCCTCCAACCTCCTGTTTCAGATAGGGTCTTGCTGCTTTCCTATACTTCCTCCTCGGTCCCCAACGGTTAAAGATGGGAAGCATGGAGATTATATAATCCGTTGCCCAGACAGGACGATGTATCTCACAGCCCATCTCGCCCAGCTTCCTTTCAACCTCCAGGTTGACATAGGGTTCTAAGACAGTATAGGTCTCCCCCACTACCCCAATCTTTAAGGGATTGCGAGTTCTATTCAGGGAAACTCCTCTAAGTAAAGAGGTGGCCTTTCTTCTTGCCTGGCGAAGCTTCTTAAAAGAGAATGTCCTCCTGATAATCCGGGAGGTCTCTTCATATGCCTTAGTGGTAGAGCCCTTTTTTATTTCATAGGGCCTTATTCTATGGGCTAATCTCTCCATCTTTTCCATGGTGAGTAATTTTAGGAAGCCGAATCTGAATGCCTCCCCGATCTGAAAGCAGTTCTTTCTCTTGGCAAGCCGCTTCAATTTTCTTAAATTATTGGGCATATTATAGTCCAGGGTAATGAGTTCATACTCATAATCCAAGTTTTTCAATATCAGGTTCTGCAAGGTAGCATAGTAGCCGAAGCGACAGGGACCAGAAGCAGCAAGCATAAGAATAGTATCTGCTCCGTTTTCCAAGGCTTCGATTAGATTGCCCAGGGTGACTTTCAAGGGCAGGCAGGCGAACTCCGGAGAATATCGTGAACCGAGGGTGAGGGTTCTCTTACTGGTCTTTGGGGGAAGAATGACCTCCCGACCGAAGCGCTTAAAAATCGCTTCACCCAGAATCCCAATGGTCCCCATATGGGGAAAAGTTATCTTCATTCTTCGCTCCGCTTAGAATAGTTCGGAGCACGTTCACCCTTACGGGTTCGCTTGAGTTCGGTGTTCGGAGACTCCCAACTCTCCCTCGGGAACCTCGAGTCCCCTCGGGACGAGAGGCGAACTCCTAACTCCGAACTTTTGCTTTGCGTCTCTCTATTAAGTCTATAAAGGCCTCTAATCTGGTGACGAGTCCTGCTTCTCCACTATGCTCATCGAGAATCAAAGAGAGATAGGCAATCTCTGGGTATTTCCTTATTTTGTCCGCTATCAACTCTCTTAAAAAGGAGTCTGGACCACAACCAAAGGAGCCCAAATGAACCAAACCATCTATAGACCCTGATTCTATAAGGTAGAAACTGGCCCCCACGATCTCCCTACCTAAGCTCCAGTAGACCTCTTGGGGAATTTTGTCTGTCTCTTTTTTAATAGCGAGAGGAGATACCATCTCCGGAGTAATTACTCTTGCTCCCAGGTTCTCTAACTTCTTAATGATATTGAGATTGACAAAAAAATCATAGAGGTTATAGGGATGGCCGACTAAAGCGATGCGGAGTTCTCCACCACTTTTGGATTTTAGGTGCGTGTTTAAAAGTGGTGGGGGATTCTCTTCCCAACTAGAAAGCACCTCGGGAAGTAGGTTACCTTTACGAAGAGACGATAGGTATTTAGATTCCTCCTCTAAAGCCTTCTTATATGCCTGATGAATGGAAAGAAAAGATTTTTTAAAGATTCTTCCTATGCGACACATAGGAAGAAATAAATTACTCGGCCTTCTCCTCAGGTTAAAGGAGGTATCGATTACGGGAGGGAGGTTATCAAAAGCACTTCTTATCATATCCGGAAAGCCGATGAACTTGGGACAGATGTAGGTTCCCCTCTCCAGGCTCACCAATCTGGGTAGAAAGAGATAGTCCACCTTCCCTATCAGGTCTTTCACGTGGCCGAAGGCAACCTTTATCGATAGGCAGGCCTCATCCGGCACATACTTCAGGCCCTCTTTCAATAATTTCTTAGTGGTCTTATCAGAGACTACCACTTCTATCCCCAAGGAATTGAAGAATGTCTTCCAGAAAGGATAGAGACGATAATAGAGTAATGCTCTGGGAATGCCAACTTTGATGGCCATCGTTCGCTCCGCTCTCTCAAGCCTCAAGCCACAAGCTTCAAGCTTCAGGCTTTTGTAGCCTGTAGCGTGTGGCCTGTAGCCTATAGCCTATTTTTATTTTTCCAGAACCTCCCACTTCCCACACCTATCTCCCCATCTTGAAATGACCTCACCACTCATCAAGACCTCGATCACCTCACATAAATTGGGACAGCCAGTACACTCAAAGGAGCGGGTCTTATAATCTACCTCACTCACCTCAAAACCCTTGAACTTTGTCTTCTTTGTCTCAACTATCGTCTCCTGGGCAAGGATGGCAACACCGATGGCACCCATGACATGATAATATTCCGGGACAATAACTTCATACCCTAACTCCTCTTCAAAGGCAGCCTTCATCCCCTTATTTGCCGCTACCCCTCCTTGAAAGACGACCGGTGGAAGGAGCTCCTTTCCCTTGCCCACATTATTTAAATAGTTTCTCACCAGGGCTTGGCACAGACCAGCCACAATATTCTCTGTAGCATGGCCGGTCTGCTGCTTATGGATCATATCCGATTCGGCGAATACCGTACATCTTCCCGCGACCCTGGTAGGAGTTTTTGACTGAAGAGCTAAATTTCCAAACTCCTCTATAGGAACTCCCAGCCGCTGGGCCTGATGGTCCAAGAAGGAGCCGGTTCCGGCAGCACAGATAGTATTCATGGCAAAGTCCACCACCACCCCATCCCGGACAATGATGATCTTTGAGTCCTGCCCCCCAATCTCGAAGATGGTCTTAACCTCCGGAATAAGGTGAGAAGCAGCCACAGCATGGGCGATGATCTCGCTCTTCACCGTATCCGCTCCTATCAATATTCCCGTCAGGTGTCTGGCGCTCCCTGTGGAACCTCCCCCCCTTATCTCAACCTGGGAGGGAAGCTTCTTCTCTATCTCTTTCAAACCTCTCTGTACTGCCTCAATTGGTCTTCCTCCAGTCAAGAGATACTCCCAGGCTAAAACCTTTTTTTCCTCATCAATTACTGCCAAATTGGTACTTATTGACCCCACATCGATTCCTAAATAGATATTCATTTCAAACCTCCATATTTCTTACAGATTAGCAGGGAAAACAGTTAAAGGTTACTAGCAGTTACTAACGGTTACTAAACAGTTACTAGCAGTTACCAGTAATTAGTACAAAAGCAACTGTTCGTAACAGTCCGGCTTTAGACGGACGTAGTAACTGATAGTAACAGTCCCGCTTGGCGGGACGTAGTAACCATCATCCTCCCTGCTCGTCCCTTCTAGTCCCCTCTGCTCCCTTCTAATCCCTGTCTTTTTTGGCGTTTTCGCTTTAACAGGTCGACAAAGGCCTCTAATCTGGTCATGAGATGGGTCTGGGAGGAATGTTCCTCCAGTTCCACAGTGAATATAGGAATATTATAGTCCTTACTCACCCGGGTTAAGACCCCACCAGCCACAAACTCTGGCATACAGGTGAAGGGCATGAGATGGATGAAGCCATCGTATCCCTCCTCAGCATATAAAATGGCATATCCTACAGTGGCGTTGCACTCTGCGCCCACAGGATGCTTGAGGTAGGGTCTTGCTGCTCGGACAGCTTTCCCCTTACTCCTTCTCATGAATTTATCCAGTCCTACGTGATGGAGGATATGGGTGGAGAACCAGATGGTTCTATCCACTTCACAGCCCAGTTCTCCCAATTTCTTCTCAATATCCAAGTTAGCAAAAGAGTCCAGGACTACGAAGATCTCCCCAGCGATAGCTATCTTTAGTGGCCTTCTATTTCTATCCTGAGGGATACTTCTTAAATCTTTTATTACTGCATCCTTTGCTTTCTTAAGATCATATAGATTATCTGCACTCTCAATAGCCTCCATTCCTTGGTATAAACCTTTTGTGGTATCTCCTTTATTTATCTCGTAGGGTCTAATCTTTAAAGAAAGCCTCTCGATCTCTTCTATGGCAAGCATTTTCTTCCAGCCAAAGTGAAAGGCGAGTAGGCCATCTACGAAGGTAAGTTTATCCCGATACTTGACAACTTCCTTCTCTATCCCCAACTGAAAGAGACCGTGCAAGGCATGAGGCGTATTCAGAATGAGCCAGTTGGCCTCATAGCCCAAGTTCTTTAGTATAATCTGCATAGGTAAGCCATATAATCCTAAACGGCAAGGGCCTCTATCGCTTACCATGATGACGGTATCTGCCCCTCTCTCGAAGGCCTCGATAAGATTTCCAAGCATTAGCTTAAAGGGCAGACAGACGAACTCCGGGGCATACTTCACCCCTAAGTTCAAGGCCTTCTTGGAGCTTGTGGGCGGAACTACAGCCTCCATGCCCAGGGCTTTAACTATTCCCTTGATAAAAATATCCATCCTTCCCATATGGGGAAAAGTCGCTTTCATTTCTTCCTCACTGCGTTCGGAGAGTAACCAGTAACCAGCGAACAGTTTACAGTTAAACAAAAAATCAATACTGTAAACTGGTTACTGTAAACTTCTTTCGTCCATTACCTAATTTCCAGGACCTCTCTTATTGGTCCGAATTCAAATTCTCTAAGTAATTTATGAAGTTTATAAGAAGTGCTCTTCAATTTTGTATAGTGGACGAAGTTCCTCCAAAAAGGAAGTTTTACCTTAGGATGCTCCCAATCGAACTCCCAGGGATGGATGCAGAATAGTGCCGGTATTCCCTTCTTATTCAAATTTCTGACTGTTCTCTTTATATCCCGCCAGATCCCAAATCTCAATCCCCAACCAGTGGCGATGGGCATATTCCCCATAAAGGTCCTCATAATGGTGGGGGGAAACTCAAATATCTTTCCATTCTTTGTTTTAACCTTATGGGGATATCTATTGACTGTTGGCTCACCAATGAGTTTTACTTTGAGGATACTGGAATCATACTTCAGGCCTTCTTCTTCCAGAATGTCCAGTGCCCAATAGGTATCCTTCCTTATCGACCACTCTGGTGCTCGATAGCCAATAATTTTATTCTTACTTATTTTCTCAATGATTTTTATTGATTTTCTCAAATCTTTTTTAAACTCTTCTTTCGTCTGCCTGTAGACTTGGATATGACCATACCCATGGGTGGCGATTTCATGACCTTCCTTCTTTATCAACTTTACAACTTGAGGATTTCTCTGGGCCACATATCCCAGGATGAAGAAGGTGGCCTTTACTTTCTTTGCTCTTAGGATATCTAATAGTTTCTCTAAGCCAATTAAGACCCGATCTTCATATTCATCCCATTTAGAAGGAGGGAAGATATTCTCCATTCCACAGATGTGGTACCAATCCTCAACATCAATCGTCAGAGCATTAAGCATGTTTACCCCGTTAGAAATTGAAATAGATGTATCTTAAACATATTGAACACCTTAATAATATAAAAACATGTGATAACGATGTCGCCTTACCAACCAAGAATTTCTAATGGGGCTATCTCCTGAATAATAGTCTTCTCATCTCTTTCTGTGAGAGGAGGCTATAGCCTGATAATATTCTACCCAAAGTAGGACCAGGATCTCTTAAGGATAATATATCATAGTTTGTTCTGAGGTTAAAGAAGCCCGGAGTCCATCTGAACCTTCTCAAGTTAGAGAAAAAATGAAGGAAGTCTCCCGGGAACATCCAGCGGCACCTTACCCCTATTTTATAATCGAGAACTGGTTTGATATCTCCTTCCTTTGCCATTCTATAGATGAGATACGGGAAGTCCACCCCAGATAGGATGGCCAGTTGCAATGAGCCCCAGAACCGAGGATTGACCTCCATCAGCTTCGGCTCTCCATCTCTGGGATCGACTTTAAACTCCACCATGGCCACCCCTACCCAATTCAAAGCCTTCAATAGCCTTAAACCCAACTCTTGAACTTTAGGATTTTTCACGCTTTCTCTTAGGGTACTTGGACCTCCAGTGACTGGGTATTCCCTTAGCCTCTTATGGACGAAGACCGCTCGAAGTTCAGAATCTTTATTGAAGAGAGCACTCACTCCAAAGGCCTCTCCTTCTTGAGGAATAGATTCCTGAATTAAGGGGCGGGGATAGATCCTGTGGACCTCTTTATATTTTAAGACTAATTCTTTCTCATTTCTTACTCGTTTAATGCCATAGGAGCCGAAACTCACCTGAGGCTTGATTACTGCCGGATACTGAATCTCTTTAGCAATCCTTTCTACTTCACCAATATCTCCAATAAACCAAGTTTTCGGGCACGGAATATCTAACTCCTGGGCTTTTTGAATGATATTCTTCTTATTTCGGGCAAACTCGATCTTCTCACAATCAGGAATTAAGAGATAAGTAAGTTTAGAAAATTTCTCTTTATTCTGAGCCACAAGAAGCAGAGTCTCCTCCTCCATAGGAAAGAGAACGTCATAGGAGTCTTCTTTTAACTCTTTTATCAAATATTCAATAAAAGCCTTTGGTCTGGTTCTAGGAGAAGGATAGACTACTCTTTTAGTAGCATACTTTGAAAAAAGGCTGGTAGCAAGTCTGATATTCTCTCCTACCGTAACCTTAATCCCTTTTTTTCCCAAGGAACGAACTACCGCAAGGGTCTTCCTCCACTGTCCATCAGTAACGAATACTTTGGCCATTTCCTACCCCATTTCGCTCAAAAAGAAAGCGCAAAGGGGCCCCTTTGCGCTTTAACAGTTCGAGCAGTAAAAGCTTCCTCCATTTATTACCCTACGAATATTAAAGCAAAATACTTTAGGTCTCTCAGTCGTTATTACTCCTTTCTCTCAGATCCTGAGGATCTTTCCCTTGATCCCGAAAGGGATCTGCGGGATCCCTGAGGGGCGAGATCCGAAGGGCGAGATCATTTCGCTAAAGCGAAATGGTGGGCGGTGCAGGATTTGAACCTGCGACTTCTACCTTGTAAGGGTAGCACTCTCCCGCTGAGTTAACCGCCCGTGTCCCCAAGGGGATTTGAACCCCTGCCGCCAGGTTGAAAACCTGGTGTCCTAACCAGGCTAGACGATGGGGACGTTTATGGTGAGCCGCGCAGGACTCGAACCTGCCACACCCGCCTTAAAAGGGCGGTGCTCTACCAGATGAGCTAGCGGCCCGTAAATTGCCACGTTATACTATCATACTTTCTCTTATTCTGTCAACCACAAGAATGGTTACCCGGACATCCGGGGATCGGGGACTAGGGTATCCGGGTATCAGGGACTTTGCTTAAATACGAAATTCGAATATCGAAATCCTAAACAGGTCAAGGCGTATCAGGTTACCAGAAAATCAGTTGGCAGGATACCAGGATCCCAGGAATGATTTTTTTCCTGATACTCTACCTACTGATATCCTGATATTCTGATTTGCTTGTTTGTGCTTCGGATTTAGCAGAGGGTTTTGTCCAGGATGATGGTCTGGTCTCTTTGGGGGCCAACCGAGATGAGGGCAATCTTAATCCCTAATAGTTTCTTTATTCTTTTAACATATTTTTTCGCGGTGGGCGGAAGTTTTTTATAACTTTCAATTCCAGATATCGACTCCTGCCAGCCTTTCAATACTTCATACTGGGGCTGGCACTGTGACAAAACCTTTAGACTATTAGGAAAGTAATCCATCCTCTTTCCCCGGTACCTATAATGAGTGCAGATCTTTATCTCTTCCAATTTGTCGAAAACATCTAATTTTGTTAAAATCAGACTATCCAATCCATTTATCTGGATAGCGCTTCGCAAAAGAACTAAATCGATCCAGCCACACCTTCTCGGCCTTCCAGTAGTTGCTCCATACTCTTTACCTTTCTCTCTTACTCTCTCCCCCAGTCTTTTAGGAAACTCGGTGGGCAGGGGGCCTTCCCCCACCCTCGTAGTATAGACCTTGGCTACACCAATTACTCTATCTATTCTTGTTGGTCCTACTCCCAGGCCAGTCAGGGCGCCACCTACTACAGGATGGGAAGAGGTGACATAGGGATAGGTTCCCCAGTCAATGTCCAGAAATGTCCCCTGGGCGCCTTCGAAGAGAACGCTCTTCCCTTTATCCATTGCCCGATTAATGAGCAATGAAGTATTGGTTACGTATCTCTTTATTTTCCTTCCATAGGAAGAATATTCCGTCAGAATTTTTCTATAGGAAAATTCCTTTTGATGATAGATTTTTCTAAGTAATTGATTCTTCTCATCCAGAATTTTTTTCAACTTTTTCTGAAAGGTCTTCTCGTCTATTAGATCAGCAACCCTTATCCCGGTTCGTGCTATCTTATCCGTATAGCAGGGACCAATCCCCCTTCCCGTAGTTCCGATCTTTTTTCCCTTGCGTGCCAATTCAGATACTCTATCCAATAATTTGTGATAGGGCATTACGATATGGGCATTCTCACTTATGAATAGCCTCCCCTCAACACTTATTCCCCTTTTCTTTAAGTTTTCTATCTCCTCCAACAGAGTCTGAGGATCGACTACTAATCCATTTCCGATGACACACTTCTTTTTCTTATGAAGTATGCCAGAAGGGATGAGGTGAAAGATAAATTGTTCACCATTAATGACTATGGTATGGCCGGCGTTTGCTCCCCCCTGATACCTGGCGATATAATCCGCTCTCTTTGCCAGAAGGTCAATGAACTTCCCCTTCCCCTCATCCCCGAATTGGGTTCCCACAATAATGATATTAGTCACGATTCTTTCCCATGATGAACCCTGCCGCTAATAAAATACGAAATTCGAATATCGAAATCCTAAACAGGTCAAAGCGTATCAGGTTACCAGAAAATCAGTTGGCAGGATATCAGCATACCAGGATACCAGGAATGATTTTTTTCCTGATACTCTGATGTTCTGATACTCTACCTACTGATATCCTGATATTCTGATTTACTTGTTTGTGCTTCGGATTTATAGCTTGAAGGTGCCATATTTTTTGAAGTGGGCGGCCAATCCTCCATCTTTCAATATGGTAATCATAAATTTTGAGAGGGGTTTT
>JAHIPW010000110.1 GCA_018903055.1 bacterium | reverse complement strand
TTTATCCTTGCTTAGAAAATCAATATCAGCTTTTGCAGCAGAAAACTTCGCTGAATAGTTTTTTTCTGCACAAAGCGATAAAAGCTTATCTATCAAATAATCTAATTTATGTCCTTGTCCTCGGGATGTTTCATATGGTGGTTTTTTAAAGTCTCCATTCTCATCCATCAATGCAAGACAAAGAAGACATTTAATCAATCGTTCATAACCAGTGGAAAGCAGTAAGATTGGTGCGTGATAAAAATCATTTGCACTACTTATCTTCTGCAAATCGCCCATTCCCTTCTTCAATAATTTAATTGAAGTTTGAACTTCCATTATTAAGCACATTTTTCTATATACTAAGTTTTCCGTCATGGAATCCCCCTATTAAAAAAGATTTCTTAAACTAACAGTAAAATTTAGGGTTTTGCTTCCTCATAAAGGCCACCAAGGATTTTTAACAAAAAAGATCAAGTTTTGAATTGTGAATATTTATTCCTCTTTTCTTCTTTTTCTGGTTTGTGAGACACGAAATAGCACGAAACTATACGAATACTGCAACCGCAGAAGTCGCAGAAAAAATCGCAGAGAACACAGAGACTAAATACAGATGAAAGCGCAGATGAGCGCAGATTGCAACCCTGCCTACGCCAAGGCTTCGGTAGGCAAGCGTAAAGAAGTTATCTTAATATTTCCATTGCCCAACGATAGAATCTTTCGGTTCTTTTGATTATATTCTGAGCATCTTTACGGGTAAAATTTCTGTTCTCATATTCTATGAGATTCTTTTCAGCAATTATTCTTCTTAAAGTATTTGCCTTCTCTTTGATCCCGGAAAGGTTAATACTTGATAGTAGAAGCTCTACCACCACCATATGGTCATCACTGATGGACCTTTTCCCGACAAATTTTATGAGCAGAGCATCAGAGGCAGAGATAGCACAATGGACGGCATTAAGACCAACCGCATTCCAATTACTGGCTTTCTCGGCTTGAAACATGGTCTGATAAAATTCCTGTGCTTTCTTGCGATAGATTACATATTCTGACTTATCTATCTGCCTTATTTTGATCTTTCTGGGTGTCATGCTATTATTTTCTCCAACGGTTCCCCGGCAATCAGTTTGTATGTTTTTAGAATATCTCTGATAATAGGCAATTTCTGCTGGTATTTTTCCTTCAGTTCTGCTAAAGAAAGGATATAGGGAGAAACAACGATTCCATATTCACCGATTATCCGGGAACTTATAGAATCAAACTTTTTCTCAACCGCAGTTTTATCTCTTTTATAACTTGTTACTACAAGGATATCTAAATCACTTCTTTCATCCCCTTTATTTTTAGCTAGGCTGCCAAAGAGAGCTATGGACTCAGTGGGCTTTTTAGTCCTGTATAAACTCCTTTTAATAAGGGAAAGGATATCGTCATAAATTGCATCTTCTTTCCCGTATAGAGGCTTCAGTATTTTTTTAACCACGTAATTATCGCTGTTTAAGCTGTATAGATGTGATCTTCCACCTATTATTAAGTTAAGTACTCCTTCCTTTTGAAGTTCCTGGAGTGCTTTATGACAGGTAACCAGGTTTATCTTCAGCTCTTTGGCTAATTGTCTACCGCTTAGAACCTGTTCATTCAGACAAAAAAATCGTAAGATTCTAATTTTTACCTCTTGATTTAATATTTTATCCAGTACATTATGTATCCTCATCTTGGCCTCCGTGTTCAGAAATATTAACATATGTTTAGATTTCTAAACACAGAATATCATGGCACTACTACTATGTCAAGTCTTTTTTGAAGACACGAATTGCAACCGCAGAATAAATAAGGGGTAAGGGATAAGGGTTACGGGTTACGAGTGGTCAGGGAAACGCAGATGAACACAGAGCAGGCTAAATGATAACCTAATCGTCAACCCAATCGTGAAGTTAATCGTGAACAATAATCGCCAACCTAATCGCCAACCTAATCGCCAACCTTATTGAAGAACATAATGCAGAGCCCTTCCTTTGCCTCGGCTTTTAATCACACCCAGTTTTAGCAACTTCTTTATCTCCTTAAGGGCTCCTTCGTCTGAAATCTTAAACATGCTTCTAACATCTCTATTCGTTATTTTACCATTTAAATTGATATGTTCTACTATTTGCATCTGCCTTTCGGTTAGAGCAATCTGACCTCGTTTTGTTTTCTTTAGTCTTTCACTACCTAGTCTTATTACTCTTTCTTTAACTACCTCGATGCTTACGTTTACTCCCTCAACAAAATACTTGAGCCATTTCGTAAGGTCTAACCTCTTCTGGTCAACGCCTTGCAATGCCTGGTAGTAAGCCTGTCTGTCAGAATCATAGTAATCATCGAGACAGAAAAACTGCTTGGTGTCAAAACCTCTTTTGTAAAGAATCAATGTTGCCAGGACCCTTGCCGTCCTTCCATTTCCATCAACAAAGGGATGGACCCTGACAAATTCATAATGAGTTATTCCTGCTTCAATAACCGGATCAATCTCCTTTGCTTCCTCTGAGTTTATCCACTTAATCAAATTTTTTATTAATTTGGGTACTTCCTCATTTTTCGGTGGTCTAAACATAACCTCACCGGTTAACCTATTTTCCACTACAACTTAACGCTTACGATAAGTTCCACAATCCGAGGGATTCTCTAAGGTATCTTTGGTCAACATTCTATGGATACTTAAAATGTCTTTTTCTGAGATTTTATTTTCCTTACTTATTTTGCCAAGATTCCTCAATACCTTTAGATAGTTCAAAACTTCCTGCTTGTCCTTTCGGGTAGCTATTACTTCTCTTCCCTGGGCCAGGTTACTTACCTGCTCCAAAGATAACCTGTTTCCTTCGATGCTGGTAGACGAATGGGCACTGTGGATTATTGCTTCACCCCTTAGAGCAACTTCCCACCTGGGAATTAAAGGAGAATGAAGGATTACCTCTTTTGCCATGGATATTTTAGTAAGCAATCGTACTATTTTATTTGTGTATCTAAATCTTGGTTTAAACATTTATTCTCCTACAGATCTTAAAGCATATTTAAAGTAATATTTCAAGTAAAATATTCTTAAGTTTTTGTTTGTGTATTGTAACCGCAAAGACACGAATTTTATTTATTTACCAATATATTCTTAATGTCCAATATTTTGCATAATCGAGCCAGGGTCTCCAGAGTAATATTTTTCTTACCCTTCTCAATTGCTGAAATATCCGGCTGTTTCATACCCACCCTTCGGGCAAAGTCAGATTGGCTCCAACCTTTTTCCATTCTTGCTTTTTTGATTGTTTCTCCGATATGTTTAGAGAGCTTCATCGGTTTGCCTCTCGGCTTTTTTTCCCCTCTGACTTCTTCCAAGAGTTGTTCATAAATGGTTTCCCACCAGGCACGGAAATCCTCTGCCTGAGACCTTTTTATCCAATATCGCCGCACTCTGGGCCAGACTTCTATGAATTGTTTTTTGCTTATCAAGGAAAATAATTCGTTGGGCCGATCACATCGGGAAAGTAAGGTAAAAATCCGTGAGAGAAATTTGGGATGTTGGGAATTTCTGATTATTTTTTCAGTCTCTTTCACCGCCTTCTCATTTAATCCCCAATAATATTTTTTTAGGTTCATTTTACTGCCTCGCTTATAAATTTTTTTATCTCGTCTTCCAAATAGATAATTACCTGTGATGCATCCAACTTTTTATCATAAAGATCCAGATCTAAAAATCCAAGTTTGAATTCCTGCCGGGAAAAACTGCGATACCATTGAACCATCCCTCTCCGTTGTTCGCCAGAAAGCGTTTTTAAAAATCTATGTAGCGGTTTTATCTTTTGGGAAAGAAAATAAATATCAACTGTATCCCGAACCTCTCTTCTGCCGGTGGTTATCTCCCTGCCGATACCATTTTCTACGAGTTGCGTTCCGGTAATAGCCACTATCTTTTGGAAATAGATATGCTTCACATCATATACTGGAATGCCCTCAGGCTTTTTAATAGTCGGCTTGTTGAAAAAAACATCTTCAATAAAATCAATTTTGAGCGGAAATGGGGAGTTTTTAACCGGTATGACATAAAATTGAACTCGTGCCCGATTATTGGCCATAAATTCATTTTCCAATTTTATGGGCTTTCCGATACCTTTACTGAATGCCAAAATTAAGTCTTTTATTTCTTTCAAATCATACTTTGGTGAAAAAAAGTCCAGGTCCCGGGAAAATCTGTGCTTCAAATAGTAGAGTTCTAATGCCGTGCCACCAGATAATGCAAAATTCTTAGTGTGCTTAGAAAATATTTTCAATATCTTTAATTGTGCATTACGAATTTTCAAATTCATCTCTTACTCCGTATAGTTTATGGACTATAACTAATATAGATTATATCCTATATTTCGGGACTTGTCAAGTCTTTTTTTAAAACACGCAACAACACGAACCATTGGGCAAAAACGTAATAAACAAACACGCCTGTCCGCCGTTACTGTGGCGGAAATAGACACGAATAAAAAGGGAGCTTTTTAATCTTTTTTTACAATAACTTATCTCCTTCTTTTGCTGTTTAAATATTTATTAAAGATTTTACTTGACAAACAAGAAAAACTAGTATATACTGTATTTCGAAGTAAGTACGGGAGTGAAAGTTCTTAGCCACAAGGTATAGTAACATTCACCTTGTGGTTTTTTTTATTCCGGCGATACTTGCTTTAATCTAGAAGAAAGGAGGTGAATGAAAAATGGAAAATGGAACAGTAAAATGGTTCAGTTCCCAGAAAGGTTATGGATTTATTACTCCTGAGTCAGGCAATGATGTATTCGTACATCATAGCGCAATTCAGGGTGATGGCTATAAGTCTTTAGAAGAAGGTCAGGAAGTCGAATTCGAAGTCGAGCAAGGCCCTAAAGGTAGTCGAGCTGCAAAAGTAGCGAAGCTGTAACCTAACGAAGAAAGCCCGGCATTTTTTTATGCCGGGCTTTTTTTATTCTCTACTATTTTTGGAAAGACGCTAATTGCAGGATGCGCTTCGCTGGCATCCTAGAGAGCATAAATAATTAAGCATTGGCACGAACTGAAAAACGCTCCTGCTCCATAGGAGTCCAACCGCTATCTGTGTGAATCTGTTTTAATCTGTGTGAACCCCGCACCTTTGCCTTTTTGAGAAACGATTTCTAAAAAGGTGCGGGGTGAATCTGTGTTTTATAAAAAAATGCTTGCAAATGAGCAAAAATGTGATACAATATAGATTATACCGAGAGTAAGTGGGGATTCTGTGTATAGATTGTGGATAAGTTCTGTTATATCTAAGCTTTCTGCAAGGATTAGTAGGGACAAGCAGGGAATAGAAGGGATTAGAACGGATTTACTTGAGTATAACGTATTTTCGTTATAGCGTCATAGTCTGTTCTCTGCGTTTTTCAGTTTTCTTTTGCGCTTTTGCGGTTGCAATTTTCTTTTCCTTTGTGGATTTTCTGTGGATAAGGCTGTGGATGGCTGTGGACAAGTAAGGAGTTCTCCCTATGGAGATGAAGACAACTGAACTCTGGGAAAAGGCCCTGGAAGAGCTGAAGAAGGAGATAGGCGAACAGCAATTTACCAATTGGCTTAAGCCTATTAAAGCTATCTCCTTTAATAATAAGGAAGCCTTGCCGCAAAGCGGCAAGAACCTTGTTACTCGGGCTTCCTTAGTAGAGGGGGCAAGCGAAGCGCGCCCTCATAATAACCAGATCACCTTAGAGGTCCCCAATGCCTTTACCTCTGACTGGATCAAGAGCCATTACTTAGAGAAGATTAAGGATATCTTAAAGAGAGTAAGCGGAGAAGAGATCGAAGTAAAGTTCTCTGTGGGAGAGGCGCCAGTGACGAGTTCGCCTCTCGTCCCGAAGGGACTCGAGGTCCCCGGGGGAGAGATTGTGGTTCCGAGGGCTTCCTGGAGCAGGGACCTAAATCCCAAATATACCTTTGAGGGCTTTGTGGTTGGACCCTCGAATCGTTTTGCCCAGGCCGCCTGTCTGGCAGTCGCCGAGGCTCCAGCAAGAAGGTATAATCCCCTCTTTATCTATGGTGGTGTAGGATTGGGAAAGACCCACCTCCTTCATGCCATCGGCCACTTCATATTGAATAAGAACTCCAATATGAAGGTAATGTATGTTACCACAGAGAAGTTCATGAATGAAATGATCAATGCCATCCAACATGGAATTATATTGAAGTTCAGGAGTAAGTATCGAACGATAGATGCCCTCTTAATCGATGATATCCAGTTCTTAGCCAATAAGGAAAGCACCCAGGAAGAGTTTTTCCACACCTTCAATGAACTGCATAATTCCTATAAGCAGATTGTGATATCCTGTGATCGACTCTCAAAGGAGATCCCGGCCTTGGAGGAGAGGTTGAAGTCCAGATTTGAGTGGGGTCTTACCGTAGATATCAAGCCCCCGGATTTAGAGACCAGGATCGCTATCCTGAAGAAGAAGGCAGAGATAGATAACCTCTCCATTCCGGAAGAGGTGATCTTCTTCATCGCCAATGGGATAAAGTCCAATATCCGGGAAATGGAGGGTTCTTTAATCCGGGTGGTGGCTTTCTCCTCTCTTACCAAGGGCCCCATAACAGAGGAACTGGCGAAAGAGGTATTGAAGGATAGCCTGGAGAAAGAAGAGGAGAAGAGAATAACCATCGATCTCATTCAGAAGGTGGTAGCGGCCCACTTCGATCTGCATATTGCGGACATGAAGGCCCAGAAGAGAACAAAGGCTATCGCTTTTCCCCGGCAGATAGCCATGTATCTCTCACGCAACCTGACCGACTCCTCTCTCCCAGAGATCGGGGAGAATTTCGGGGGAAGGGACCACACCACAGTGATGCACGGCTACGATAAGATAAAAGAGAGACTGGAGAAGGACCCGGACTTCGGGAAGACCATAGAGCGATTGATTAAGGAGATAAAGGAATAGTGCAGGTTATCCGGACATCAGGAGATCAGGAACCCGACAACCCGATAACCCGATAACCTGGTAACCTGATAACCAGATAATCTTGATAGTGTGGATAAACCTGCTGGTATCCTGTGAATAACCTGGGGATAGATGAGTGGTTGGGGAGAGACTGTGGATAGTGGGGATAAGTAGACCGCACTTGCTCCCAGTTTATCAAGAGAAGAATTTGAGACTTTTCCCTTAAAGGAAGAAAGTATCCCCATAATTAACAGCCCATTCTTATTCTTATTCTTATTTTAATATATAAAGAAAGAAAAAGAAAAGAGAAGAGAGGAAACAAACTTTATGAAGATTAACTGTTTTCAAGGAGATTTGATAAGGGGAATTCAGACCGTAGGAAGTGCTGTAGCGGGAAGGGCTACTCTGCCCATCCTGACCAATATTCTATTAGAGGCAAAGAAGGGAAAGATAGAATTATCTGCCACTGACTTAGAGATCGGGATCAAGTGTAGCGTCCCTGCCCAGGTCAAGAAGGAGGGTGCCATTACCATCCCGGCCAAGAGGTTCTCTGATATCGTAAGGGAATTACCTGAAGGGCCAGTAGAGATGGAGGCAGAGGATAGCCAGATGAAGATATCCTCCAGTGGAATATTCTTCAAGGTCCTGGGCCTTCCCGCAGAGGAGTTTCCCACCTTATCAGGAGTGGAGAGCGAGAATCGGTTCTCTTTGGACTCTCAGCTTTTAAGAGGAATGGTCCAGAAAACAATCTTCGCTAACTCCCGGGATGAGACGAGGTATATCCTGAATGGCAGTTACTTAGAGATGGAGACGGATAGGATAATAATGACTGCTACCGATGGTCATCGGTTGGCAACCGTAAGTCGCAGGATAGAGAAAGGGCTAAAGAAGAAGATAGGGGCCATCATTCCCACAAAGGCATTGAATGAACTGAATAGACTACTGGAGGAGCCGAAAGAGGTGGAGGCCGCAATTGGTGAGAACCAGATCTCCTTTTCTTTAGACGGGATTATCCTGAGTTCCAAACTCATCGAGGGTCAATTCCCGGACTATAAGCAACTCATCCCGAAGAAGAGCACCAAGAGACTCTCTATAAATAGGGAGAAGTTATTGAAGGGGGTGAGGAGAGCGGCCTTACTTGCCGATGCCCGGACCGGCGCGGTAGAACTATTGGCCTATTCCAATAAACTCATCATAAAGTCCCAGACCCCTCAGGTAGGCGAGGCGCGGGAGGAGATGGACATCGACTATTCTGGAGAGGAGATCAGGACAGCATATAGTGCCCGATATATCCTGGATATCCTAAAAAATATATCCTCAGAAGAGGTCTCCTTAGAATTGAACGAACCTTTGAGCCCAGGAGTAATCAGACCAGTAAGTGAAGAGGATTATCTCTGTGTCATCATGCCTATGAGAATTACATAAAAAGTTTGCCAGTTGGCCAGTTTACCAGTTTGCCGGTTAGACAGATTAACCGGCTAACAGGATAACCGGTTAACAGGCTAACTATCCGAGCGGAAGCGAGATTGAAATGAGGCCCCGAAGAATTAGAAGAATTCTGAATGCTACTCTGCGCAGGTTAGGGCTGGAGAAGAGAATCAAGGAGTGTGCCATTCTATCCTTCTGGAATGATGCAGTAGGGGAGAATATCGCTCTCCATACCAAGCCCGTCAAGGTCTATGATGGTAGGATGACTGTTCTGGTGGAGAGCCCCTCCTGGACTCAGGAACTCACCTTCTTGAAGAGTGGGATAATGGAAAGACTGAATAGCACCATTGGGAAAAAGGTCATTAAAGATATCTATTTTAAGATAGGAGAAATAAAAAAATCTTTTCCAGAAGAGAAGAA
>JAHIPW010000109.1 GCA_018903055.1 bacterium | reverse complement strand
CACAGATTAATCCAACAATAAGTCCTGAGGCTACTATTAAGAAAGTCTTCAGGCGAACTCTCTTAGAAGCGAATTCTAACAGAAGGATAGCCATTGCTCCCAGGGAAAAGGCCAAGAGACCAAGCCTATCATCTATAAGGCGATAACCTAAGCCAGCACAGATAAATAAAAAAAGAACTCTTATTATCCAGATCATTTCTTTCTCACCTCCCTTTAAACACGGATTCACACAGATTTATTACGGATTTACACAGATAACAGATAAATATAGCATTACAGCAATTGATTGCAGTTGTGTATATCAGGGGTGAGGATGGGTAGTGAGTAGTGGGTCGGGTTGTGAGGATGGGGATGGGTTTCCTCACCCTCACCCCCAGTACCCGACACACAACCCACAACTCACCCTTATTTTCTTATGAACTATGCAACTTTTCAATTAATCCCTGCTATTTTCAGGGCTTCTTGAATCTTTCCTATACCAATTATTTTAATCTTTTCTTTCCCCGACTTCAGCAGGACAGGCCTGCTTAGGTCTTTCAGGTTTCCTTTGGGAATGAGGCATCTCTTGAAGCCCAGCTTCTCTGCCTCCCTTATTCTCAAAGGCACCTGATTTATACTGCGCACCTCTCCACTCAAGCCCACCTCGCCTAAAGCGACTAATCGAGAGTCGATGGCTTTATTCTTAAGACTGGAGGCCACAGCCAATACCATGGAGAGATCCACTGCTGGTTCATAGACTCTCAATCCCCCAGCAACGTTCAGAAAGACATCTTTATTCCCCAATCTCAGTCCCGCTCTCTTTTCCAAGACTGCCAATAAGAGGGAAGCGCGATTATAGTCTAGGCCAGTGGTCCTTCTCTGAGGAAGGGCAAAGCTGGAGGGGCTCACCAGGGCCTGGATCTCGACCAAGAGGGGTCTGGTTCCCTCCAAAGTAGCGGTGATGCAAGAACCGGAAGCCCCTTCTGCCCTCTCCTCCAGGAGAACCCGCGAAGGGTTCTTCACCTCGGCCAGACCATCTATTTTCATCTCAAAGATTCCCACCTCATTCGTAGAACCAAACCTATTCTTCACTGCCCTCAGGATTCTATAAGTATGTTCCTTCTCTCCTTCAAAGTATAAGACAGTATCGACCATATGCTCTAAGACCTTGGGGCCTGCTAAGACCCCTCCCTTGGTCACATGGCCGATTAAGAAGACTGGTATCCCTTTACTCTTTGCCAGGTATAAGAGCTCTGCCGCACTCTCTTTTAACTGGATGATGCTTCCTGGGGTAAAGGGGAGATCCGATTTATAGACCGCCTGTATGGAATCCACAACCACAGACTTTGGTTTTAATTCTTCAATGTATTTGACAGTCTCTTCAATGCTTGTGGTGGCCAGGATATGAAGTTTCGGGGAATTTACCCCTATTCTCTGAGCCCTGAGTTTCGTTTGAGTAAGCGATTCCTCGCCTGAGGTGTAGAGAACCAAGCCATACCTACTGCTCAGATTATTCATGGCTTGCAAAAGAAGGGTAGACTTTCCAATTCCCGGGTCACCACCAATTAGGACTACTGAGCCCGGAACCAATCCTCCCCCCAAGACACGATCGAACTCCCCAATCCCGGTTCTTAACCTTCCCTCCTCTTCCATATTAATCTCTGATATTGCCTGGGGCCTGGTCTTTGTCTTGAATACCCGATGCTTGAACTTAGAGGGTGGGGTCTCTTTTGTCTCAGTAAAGGTATTCCAACTTCCACACCCTGGGCATCTCCCCAGCCACTTGATAGATTCGTAGCCACACTCTGCGCAGAAATACTTCGTCTTCATCCCGCCCCTTTTTTAATAAAATTTTGTATTCTACTTGGCAAGACAAATAAAAAGCTTCTCATTTCCCTATTTCCAAAAGATAAATTATAGAACATGGTAAAAGGTGCGGGGTTCACTTCTTTTTCTCTTTTTTCTCTCGGAATAACTTCCAGGGATGCTCCTTCACCTCTTCAGATACTTCTCTTAGATTTTTAATCAAGGCACTGAGATTATCGGAGAGCTCCTTATCAGTCACTAACTTCCCTACGGTCCCTTTCCCTCCCCTTACAGAGGAGATGATGCCTCCCAAATCCTCCATAGCCTCTCCGGCACTGGTAAACACCTCACCTATGTCCACTGCGTCTTGACCAACCAGAATAGCCCCGGGCTCAATAATGGGGGTATCGAGAGAGCCAGGGGTGATTTCGATATACTTCTCTCCCAAGAGGCCCACCGTAGTTATTGAGAACTGGGCATCCTCCCGCAATTGAACGACTTCTTTCAAGGAAATAGTAGTCTCCACCTTAGTAGTGGGCTCCTGAATGAATCGTATTTTATCCACCTGTCCTACCTTTACCCCGGCCAATCTAACGGGAGCGGTCTCCGTTAGACCACCCACAAAGTTGAAGATGACCTTGATGGTATATTCTCTGGTTCGGAAGCCCCGAACCTCACCCTTCTCCACGATGAAGGCAGAGAAAATTAATATCACGATGGCGATGGCTACCGCAATCCCCACCTTCACTTCATTAGTAAAGAATCTCATTCTAAACCTCCTCGCTTCGCTCGGATAGTAGGATAGTAAGAAAGTAGAATAGTAGGAAAGTATTTATCTTTTGACTTTGCCTCTTTCAATCCCT
>JAHIPW010000188.1 GCA_018903055.1 bacterium | reverse complement strand
TTTATTGAAAATGAAGCAAAATTAAATGAAATAAAAAGATTGGTGAATTTTTTTAAAAACAACACGAGCAGACTTGTATTTACTGGAGATTTAAATATTGCTCCAAACACTGAATCAATCAGACAAATTGAAAAACACTTGGTTCATTGCGGTCCCGATTATGAAAAACCGACATGGACGACAAAACCATTCTCATATAATGGTTTTGAAGAAGATAAGCTTAGATGGCGCTTGGATTATGCTTTTGTGACAAAAGATATTAAGATTATTAATTCTAAAATTATTCAAACCGAATACAGCGATCATTTGCCGATTTTGGTGGAAATTGAAGTTTGATATATGGATGGCTAAATTAAATTATTCAGAAATTTTGATTTATAAAAGGTTTATATATCCCTCATTCGTGCGAATGGTGGAATGGTTTGGGGCGGGATTAAAAGCTGGTTATTAAAGGAGAAAAACGAAGTAAGATAAATTAAAAACTATGTTAACAAAAGATCAGGAAAAGTGGATTAATTCATTGACAAGCAAAACGAATAAAATCAAAATTGTTCCGTATGATCCGAAAACAAAAGAAGTTTTTGAAAAAATTAAAAAGGAAATTCAGATGGCTTTGGGAGAGGTGGATGTATTCCATCACGGCGCTACAGGCATGGGCATTTCAGGACAAGGTGAGGTTGATTGTTTTATTCCAATATCCGAAAACTTATTTAATGAGTATTTGAAAAAAATGATTAAGCATTTTGGATCGGCTGGCAGCTTTTATCCTTTAAGGCGGGCAAGATTTGTAAAATATATTGATGAGATAAAAATAGAGATGTTTATTATAAACGAAAAAAGTTTTGATTGGGTCAATAGCTTGAAGTTTGAAGATTATTTAAAAAACCATGTTGAAGCGCTTGAAGCATATAAAAAATTAAAAGAAGATTGCGAAGGATTGTCCGTGTCGGAATACTATCGAAGAAAAACTGAATTTATAAATGATATTTTAGCCAGATGTTGAATTTATCAAACATTTTATTGTTAGCTGATCTATTTCGGATAAACATTAAAAAGAGAATCCATATACAAAATTATTCATATCTCTAATTCGCGCGAATAGGCGAATAGTTTTAGGCAGGATTAAAAGCTGGTTATTCGCAAATAATGATTTAAGTAATAAATATGAATTATGAACAAGAAAATCATTATTAGTAATTGCAAAAAACTACTTGACGCGTATAAAAAGGGATTGCTTGGTCAAACTATAATGCCGGAAGATTCTAATCCGGGTGTTGGGAAAATGGATAAAGAAACGCGCCTTGTGTATTTTAGTTTGCCGATGAGCCTTAACTATCAGAGAGATAGTTATAAATTATGGCAAGCAGCCTTGGAGACATTTCAAGATAGTGGAACTAAAGATGTATTTGATATCGCTTGTGTGGTAAAATTGCATACAGACGATCTCAGAAAAAAGCTTTTGAAGCACAAGCTTGCTCTTCAGTCCAATAAGCACATCAATACATGGCAAACAATATCGAAAACTGTTTATGAAAATTGGGGTTCGTTTTCTAATTTGATTGATAACTCTGAAAGCGATTTTTTGAAAATAAAAAACATTATGCAGGTGGAATATAAAAAAGGATTTCCTTATATTTCAGGAGAAAAGATTTTTAATTACTGGTCTTTTGTTTTGAAAACTTATGGCGGCGTTGATTTGAAAAACGCGCGGTATATTGATATTGCTCCTGATACTCATATTACGAAATGTTCCGTAAAGCTTGGTGTTATAGCAGAGAAAGAAGCTAGCGGCATCACAAAAGAAAAAATCTCTGAAAGATGGCGAGAGATTTTGGATGGTTCGGGCATTAATCCGATTGATATGCATCCGCCGCTCTGGTTTTGGAGCAGGAATGGATTCATTTTTGAATTGGATTGATATTTTTCAAAAATGAGCAGTATTTTTGTATCCCTCGTTCGCGCGAATGGCGGAATGGTTTAGAGCGAGAATAAAAATTAGTTT
>JAHIPW010000108.1 GCA_018903055.1 bacterium | reverse complement strand
TGACCAAAAGTGCACTAATTGCCCCTTCATTTTCGGCTATCTTCTCCCCCAAACCAACAATCTCCTCACTCAAAGAAGCATACTTCTTCCGCCAATCTTCCTCTTTTGTAGTTATTAATCTCCGGCTCTCTTCCACATCTCTTTCTACACGGTTAACATCCTTCTGCAGAGCGACACACCCAGAAATTAAAAATCCCCATATCCCGATTCCAATGAGCAACAAAAACTTTTTTTTCATATAACCTCTGGATAGAAACTTCCCTCACTTCACACATTCACCCCGCCCCTCACTTTGGATGCCTCGCCATTTATGGCGAGGAGGAAAAGGGGCGACAAAAACCTTACAGAGATGCCTCGCCGTTCACGGCGAGGAGCGGGGTTCACTCCTGGGAAAGACTAAGAAGAAATTTTATTGGAGGGGCTTGAATTCCGCGCGCCGGTTTTTAGTCCAGGCGGTCTCGTTATGGCCGGGGTCAACCGGTCTCTCTTCCCCGTAACTGATGGTCTGTAGCCTTCCACTGGCTACTCCCAGCCCAATCAGATAAGGCCTTGCCGAAAGCGCCCTTCTTTCTCCTAAGGCGAGGTTATACTCTTCAGTTCCTCTCTCATCGCAGTGCCCTTCCATTAAGAGGTCCAGGGCGGGGTTTTTCAAAAGATAAGCGGCTATTTTCTCTAAGACCGGTCTACTTTCTGGTTTGATATCGCTCTTGTCAAAATCAAAATAGACGTTCTTAAAGATTCTCTTTTCTTCTTCAGTTAACACTTTCTTTATCTCTTTTTCCTCTTTCTTTACCAAAGGAATATCCTCTCCTTTTAAGGCTAAAATCTCTTCTTCTGGTAGAGCCCTTCCTTCTTCGATCTCCCTTGGAGGCAAAACCGCTTTCTCTTTAACCGGCCGGGCAGCACAGCCCGCCAAAAACCAAAGACTAAAAATTAGAAACCAGAGACTAAAAACTCTTATTAAAACCTTCATTTTCTCACCTCCTCTTTACATATTTTTTCTGAATTAGAATCTCCGTTCTTGACCCATTGTTGACTTTTTTATTATATTCGCTCTCCAACACGTAGTTTTGCACTTCGTGAACGAGGATTCATCCTTATCTCTTCTTCCTGGGAAATAATGGGCTTCTTGGTGAGAATCTCTATCCTTCCCTGGCGGGCAAATTCCTTGAAAGAGTTCTTTACTATGCGGTCCTCTAAGGAGTGGTAGGAGACGATGCATATCCTCCCTCCTTTTCTTAAAGAATCTACTGCCTGAGGCAGAATCTCCTTTAGATTTTCAAGCTCCCTATTCACTTCAATGCGTAGGGCCTGGAAGGCCCTGGTGGCAGGATGGATTCGTCCCCGGTAAGGAACGGCCCTTTCAATAATCCTTGCTAGTTGAGTAGTAGTAGTAACTGGTCCTTTTCCTCTCTCCCTTACAATTGCTCTCGCGATCCTCCTCGCCCACCTTTTTTCCCCAAGCTCATAGATTATATTCTGTAATTCTTTATAAGAGGTTTTATTAATTAGTTCTGAGGCATTAATCTTCTGGGCCTTATTCATGCGCATATCCAGGGGGCCCTCTTTCAAGAAACTGAAACCCCTATCTCTTCTATTCAGTTGGAGGCTGGAAATTCCAAGATCGAATAGGATCCCATCTATTTTCTCTATACCCTTCTCTTTCAGGATTTTCTCTAAATTTGTAAAGTTGTCCCAGATCAGGACTACCCGCTCCCCAAAGGAGGCTAAGCGTTTCCTCGCCGCCACAAGAGCATCTTGATCCTGATCGATTCCCAAAAGGATGCCAGATGATCCCAGATTCTCAAGAATTTTTTCTGCATGTCCCCCCTCCCCGATAGTACAGTCAACAATTACTTTGTTTCCCATACAGTTTAAATATTTTATTATTTCATCTAATAGGACCGGTATATGTTCTATCATAAAAAAATCAGGGGAATAATCCCCTGAAACCCTTGCCGGAATAAATCTTCTGACTTCTCGCTTGTTCTTTTTTCACTTTTTTCTTCTTTACATAAAAAGAGTATACACGATAGTCCGCGCCAATTCGCGTCTTTAGATTCCCAAATCTACTAACTTCTGGGCAATCTCTTCAAAGGATCTCTCACTTTTTTCTAAGTATTCTTCCCAGCTTTTCTTTGCCCATATCTCGATCCTGTTCAGGGCGCCGATAATGACTACTTCTTTCTCGATCCGGGCGTATTGGGCAAGGGACTTAGTGACTAAGAGGCGTCCCTGTCTATCCAGTCTGGATTCTACTGCTCCTGAAACCAGAAGACGCAAGAAGCTACGCGCCTCCCTCTTGGCCATGGGGAGTTCTCTGATCTTCTTCTCTAATCCCTTCCATTCATCCAGAGGATAGAGAAAAAGACACCTGTCCAGACCGCGAGTAAGAACGAAAGAGGTAATCTTCTTCCCCCTTAGTTTTGCTGGTAAAACGAGGCGGCCTTTCTGGTCTAAAGAATATCTATACTCCCCTAAATACATCTTTCACCCCGAGGAATTTGCCTTCACAAATTTGCCGTTTATCGTCTATCGGTTACGGTTGCTTCCCTTAGGGATGGGGATGGGTCGTGAGTAGCCCCTCGGCTTTGCCTCGGGATTCCTTCTTACAAGAGAGGGATCCTGAGTTTTGCGAAGGATGGGTCGGGGATGAGTGATGTGGATGGGGATATGTTCCCCACCCTCACCCCCACAACCCGACTCATAACCCCTGTCTGCCGACAGGCAGGCACAACTCACCCTCATTCCAGTATCAATTTATGCAACCCTTTAACGTATAACATAAGCTAGAAAATGCAAAAACCCAGTTATAAAAAATATATCTTAAACCCCCGGAGCCCATTGGGCTCCGGGGGTGCCCAGGACTAATTAATGGAAACCCACTTTCTCCCACTTTTTCCCACTTGTTAAGTATGATATACCATAAAAACCCATTTGTCAAGTCTTTTTTTATACCGCGGATTTCTTTGTATTGCAGACTGCGTAGGCATAAATATCGCGGATTACTGCGGATAAATTCTTTGACACAAATTAGCACGGATTTGTTACGGATTCATATGGATAAAAAAAGGCCCCCCGATTTTTATCGGGGGGCCTTCTGGGGTAGATCTATAAGCCGGGTCCTGTTCCCGCCACTGGCGGGAATATATCTCGCCTTTGGCGAGTGATGATCATTTATCTAGTCCGTCCATTACTGGACGGATCAAGCGGCCAACCCGGGAATGATAGTGAGACGGGCCGTCTCTCTTCCCCTATTTGGCCTTGCTCCGCGTAGAGATTGCCTCGTTTCATATCACCACAGATTACACAGATTAAAATCACAGATTACACAGATATTATCCGTGAGATCCGTGTTAAAAAAATCCGTGAGATCCGTGGTTGCTCGTCTCTGTGGCTCTTATCCGTCCGTCCCTGTTGGGGACGGAGACGGGTATTACCCGCTACGCTGCCCTGTAGAGCCCGGACTTTCCTCCCGTCCGTCATAATTATGACGGACGGACGATCACCCGATCTACCCCAAATTATAATATACCATAAAGGGGGAAAATTGTCAACCTTTTAGATTTATTCCCTTATTTGCCAATCTATCTGCCCTTTTATTCCTTCCCCGGGCAATATGTCGTATATCTACTTTTTTGAAGTTCTTTAAATTCCCTCTCGCCTTTTGGTAAAAATCTTTTAGGGTCCTATCCTTCACCCGATACTCTCCGGCCATCTGTCTCACCAGTAACTCACAGTCAGAATATACAGTCAAAGTCTCTGTTCCCAGGCTCCTTGCCCTTTCTAAAGCAATGAGTAATGCCTGATACTCTGCTACGTTATTCGTCGTTTTCCCAATATATTCACACAGCTCGTCAACTAACTTCTTCTTTTCATCATAGATGATGACCCCCACCCCGGCCGGACCGGGGTTTCCTCGTGAGGCCCCATCGATATAGATAACTAGTCCTTTCTTGGGAACAGGCAGAGGGATAGTCTCTCTTTTCATCAAGTCCAGAGCATAGGAGAGAGTGGCCTGAATATCCTCTTCAGTAATCTTAGGGAATTCTTCACATATCTCTTTGAAGGAGTTGCCGCTGGCAAGCAACTCTAAGATGAGTTCACAGGGAATTTTCGTTCCCCTGATATGTGGCTTTCCTCCCAGAACTTTGGAATCCTTTACAATTCTACTCATCCTTCCTCCCAGTACAAGATTCTATTGCAGTTCTCACAGACAACGAACCTCTTGCCTTTCTTTACTTCGCTTACTATCTGGGGAGGAAGGTTCATGTGGCATCCTCCGCAGGAGGAACCCTCCAAGGGGACGATGGCCAATCCCCCCTTTCCCCGGCGCAATTTCTCATATCGAGAGAGAGGGCTCGGACTAACCCTTTTTGCTATCTCTTGGCGGGTGATATTTATCTTAGCGATTTCCTGGTCCAGAATCTCAGTCTCTTGTTTGGCCTTCTCTTCTTCTCTGGAAAGCTTTCTCTTCTCTTCCCTTAAGTCCTCTTCAATCTCTTTAATCCCTTTTATTCTTCCTTCCTCTATCTCCAGGAACTTCAAGATTTCTTCTTCTGCGGCCTCATTCTTCTCCTTGGTTAGGGCAATCTCCTCTTCCAATGCAGCATAGGCCTTATTATCCTTGACCTCATATAACTGTCTCTGGTACTTCTTTAACTCTATCTCTCGAGCCTCAAGTTCCCTTTCCTCATGCCTTCTTTTCTTTTGTAAATCTTCTAGTTCGCCCTTCGCTTCCCGAAGTTCCTGGTCTATTCTTTCTGCCCCTTCTTTAAGGGGGATGAGTCTTCGGGGAAACTCTCTCTTCTTCTCTTCCCTTTCATCAATCTGGCTATCGAGAGCCTGAATCTGGGCTAAGAGTTTTAGGTCTTCCAAGATATCCTCGCTTCGCTCGGAATCTGATTATCCCAATGGGATCCCTTTGGGACATAGATTTTTTAATGACAATTACATAGATGTTCTAAGCAGATTTAATCTACTTGCCCCGTTAGATTTT
>JAHIPW010000107.1 GCA_018903055.1 bacterium | reverse complement strand
TAACTCGAGCAGGCTGGAGAAAGGAGGACAATCTCCCCCTCTTCAGCCAATCCAAAGGCAATATCTACTGCTTCTTTCATATCTTCTGCCATCTTAATTCTTTTACAGAAAGAAAGGGCTTGAGCAATTTTCTCCTTTGCCTCGCCCAGTAGGATGAGCGCCTTCACCCTCTTCTCCACCAAAGGGCGTAAGGGAGAGTAGTCAAGCCCCTTATCCCTTCCCCCGGCGATCAGAATAATGGGCTCTGTGAAGGAGGCCAGGGACTTCATTACGCTAGAGACATTGGTAGCTTTGGAATCATTGACGAACCTCACTCCCTTAACCTTTTTAACGAACTCCATCCTATGAGGGACTCCCTTAAACTCTTTCAAGACCCTTCTAATACTAGTAACTTTTACTTTCAAGATGAGGCAGGCGGTGATGGCTGCTAAAGCATTCTCCAGATTATGGGGTCCTTTAATTCCTATCTCTTCTCGATGGATAACCTCCTGTGACCTTCCAAATAGGTTGGCTATTATTATCTCTTTTTTTAGATAGACCCCTTCCGCCAACTCTTCTCGGCTGAAGAAGATCTTCTTGGCCTCTGTTGAAAAAGTTGAACAGTTAGAATCGTCCCGGTTCAGGACGGCAAAATCGCCTTTCCCTTGATTCAGAAATATCCTCTTCTTGGCTCCGATATATTCATTCAGGTCTCTATACCTATCCAGATGGTCGGGAGCGATGTTGAGCATGATGCTTATGAAGGGATGGAAGGTCTTTATCCTCTCCAGCTGAAAACTTGATACTTCACTAACGATCAGTTCATAATCCTTACCTAGACAAGAAGAGAGGGGATGGCCGATATTCCCGGCTACCGCTACTCTCTTCCCTTCTTCTTTAAGTATCTTCCCTATCAGGGTAGTAGTGGTTGTCTTGCCATTCGTTCCGGTAACAGCGACTATGGGCACCTTTAAGAAAGAGGAGGCGAGTTCCAGTTCCCCTATGACGGGGATTCTCTTTTCTTTCGCCCTTTCAAGTAATGGGATATTGGGAGGGACGCCAGGGCTTGCTACAATGATCTCCGTATCTTCAAGTAGTTCTAAAGGATGGCCGCCAATTTCAATCCCCATCCCTCTCCCCTCAAGTTCCCTAAAGGCTTCTTTCAGTTCTTCCCTTCCCTTTTTATCAGTAATGGTTACCCTTGCCCCTTTAGTTTCGAGGAGATTGGCAGCCGCTACCCCGGCTCTTCCCATGCCAATCACTAGAACTCTCTTTCCCTTTAGTTCCATGGTTACCTTCTCGGTGATCTGTGACCGGTAATAACTGGTTTACGGTTTACGGTGTACGGTTTACGGTGAAAAACGGTAAACGGTAAACAGTTCCGAATGAAGTGAGGAACGGGTAAACCGTTAACCTTAATTAACATTGTTCAATGTTAATTATCTCAGCTTCAGGGTTCCCAGGCTTAACAAGGCGAAGATGATGGCAATGATCCAGAAGCGAATTATTATCTTGGGCTCCTTCCAGCCTAAGAGCTCAAAGTGATGATGGAGGGGGGCCGAGAGAAAGACTCTCTTCTTCCTCAGTTTATAAGAGGCCACCTGGATGATGACTGAGAGGGCCTCTAAGACAAAGAGCCCTCCCACGATTAATAAGATGAGTTCCTTCTTAATGAGAATAGCCAGGACACCCAGAGCTCCTCCTAAAGCCAGAGAACCGGTATCCCCCATGATCACCTGGGCAGGATAGGCATTGAACCATAAGAATCCTAATCCCGCTCCCACCAGGGCAGAGCAGAATATGGTGAGCTCTCCTGCTCCAGACATGTGTAAAATATTCAGGTATTTCGCCATCCCACTATGGCCGGTGACATAAGAGAGCCCAGCAAAGGCTCCTCCTGCGATTAAAATGCTTCCGATGGCCAATCCATCCAATCCATCGGTCAAATTGACCGCATTGCTAGAAGCCACGATAATCAATATAACAAAGGGAATATAGAGCCAGCCCAGCTCAGGCAGGGCGCTCTTGAAGAAAGGGATGGTAAGGCAGGTTCCATACTCTGGGATTAAGGGATGGTGAAAGAGATAGAGGCCGATTATGAACCCCAGAATGATTTGTCCTCCTAACTTGACCCGGGGTCTTAAGCCCTGTGAGCTTTTCCTTTTAATCTTTAAGAGGTCGTCAATAAAGCCCAGGGTCCCCAGCCAGAGAGTGGCAAAGAGTATGAGCTGGATAAACCTATTCCTTAGATCGGCCCATAAGAAACAAGCAAGGAAGATGGCTCCCAGGATTAAAAGACCACCCATGGTAGGGGTGCCCGACTTTTCCTGATGGAGGCGATAGAGAACGGGACACTTCTTCTCCTCTACTGGTCCCTGAGAGACCTTCCGCCTCTTCAATCTCCTGATAATCAAAGGCCCAAAGATAACGCTCGTCAAAAGGGCGGTTAAGGCCGCAAGGCCGGCGCGCACTGTGATATAACGAAAAAGGTTAAATACGATATGTAGGTCTTTAAAACGAATGAGCAATTGATAAAGCATCTCTACCTCCTGTAAGGTGGTATTAGTTTACAGTTGAGCGGTGCGTTTCACTTGCCCCGCTGGTGAATGACTATCATTCAATTTGCCCGCTCCTCACTTTGTTCGTCGCTGTTTACCGTTTTTTTACCGTACACCGTAAACCGTTAACCGTAAACCTCTCGTAACTTATCTATGATTTCTTCCATTCCTGTGGCGCGGGAGCCCTTAATGAGGATGATATCACCCTTTTTGACAAGAGAGGAGAGTCTATCTCCCGCCTCCTCTTTATTTCGGCAGGAGATTATTCTTTCTTCCTCCATTCCGGATTCTATCGCTCCCTGGGCGATGTATTCGGCCAGATTCCCACAGGTAATGAGTCTATCTATTCCTGAATGAGCAACATATATTCCAGTCTCTTTGTGGGCCAGAAGAGCCCTTTCTCCCAGTTCTAACATATCTCCCGCTAC
>JAHIPW010000106.1 GCA_018903055.1 bacterium | reverse complement strand
TAATATGTATGGGATGACTTGCCATCTCAACCATTGGCAACATAAACGCCCAATCTTCCGGTGGCTTTTTTCCCTCTGCGGGCTTTGCGGGTTCCTCTGCGACCTCTGCGGGTTTCTCTGCGGCCTCTGCGCCTGCAGGTTTCTCCTCTGCGGGCTCTGCGGTTTCTTTCTGCGCTTCTGCGACTGCAGGTTCTTCCTTCTTCGGTTCTTTTGGCTTCAACTCTTCTTCGGGCTGCTTCTCTTCCTTTTTCTCTTCAACCATCTTTGATTCCTCCTCAGAAATGATTACAGTGATAAAAAATTATGATTACAGCGATATCAAATATGTTTCTGGGCCTTAAGGCTGGTATATTTATTACCAGCCAGGATTACATGGTCGTGGACTTCGATGCCCATTATCTTTCCCGCTTCAATGAGCCTCTTGGTAATCTTTATGTCATCATCACTCGGTCTAGGGTCTCCAGAGGGATGATTGTGGACTAAGATAACTGAGGCCGCAGAATGGGAGAGGGCAGACTTAAATACTTCCCGAGGGTGAATGAGACTGGCGTTCAAGGTCCCCTTTGTTACCGATACCTTCCTGATTAACTGATTCCTGGTATTTAGTAGAACGAGGTTGAAGTGCTCCTTCTTCTTATTCTTAAACTCTGCCCTCATTGATTTATAGACATCTTCTGCGGTCTGGATTATTCTTCCCTTAGCTTCTTCTTGAGAGAATAGTCTCCTTCCCAGTTCTAAGGCCGCCTTTATCTGGGTGGCCTTTGCCTCTCCAATCCCCTTGATTTTAGTCAACTCTTCTATAGAGGCTTCTTCTAACCTATTGAGGTCACCAAACCTGCTCAACAGGCGAGAAGAAAGAACAGAGACCGATTCCCCCGGAGTTCCCTTGCCAATAATAATGGCTAAGAGCTCAGCAAGGGACAGCTTATCTGAGCCATATCTTATGAGCCTCTCCCTGGGCCTCTCTGCCTGGGGAAGATCTTTTAAGGTCATCTTTTCCATTTTACCCTCACTTCCCGCCTTGAAGCCAGAGCCTCTGGAAATATTTTTCATAAGAGTCCGTTATCTGGGGATCGAGTAACAAGACATTGGAGCCTAAATAGAGTTCCAGGCCCCCATATCCCCAGTTGCTAGAACCCAAAAGAGTAGCATCATCAATAATGATCAGTTTAGCGTGAGTGTGAACCTCTGGAGAATCGAACCTTACTTCTACCCCATTCTCTTCTAAATACCGGGCAGCCTCTTCATTAAAGCGATTCAGTTTCTGATTATAACCGCTTTTATCTAAGAGAACCTTAACCTCCAGTCCTCTTTTTTTAGCCTCTATCAAATCATTGAGTATGGTATTTACTATACTATCCGGGTATTGGGGATAGTATCTCATGCCATACATTATAATATGAATTCGCTTTTGAGCATTATTAAGTAGGTTATGGAGCTGGTTAGAATAATCCTTTTTTACCGCTAAAGGAATAACCTTTTTTGTCTTTACTAAAAGTACCCTGGGCTCTTGGGTAGGATCTTTCCAGAGGAGCTGAAAGTACTTCTCATAATAACGGGCAACCGTGGGATCTCGAATGAAGACATTGGTCTCATTATTATAATCCAGAGACATATAACTCCAGTTGGTGGAACCAAGAAGAATTTCTTTTCCGTCAATAATCATGAGTTTATGGTGAAGAAATTTTTCTGGGGAATCAAGTTTAACTTCGATCCCTTTTCCCTTGAGATAGGCAAGGCTCTCCTGATTACAGGAAAGGTTATTTTCTAACAAGACTTTTATCTCCACTCCTCTCTTTTTAGCAGAGATAAGGTCTTCCATCAATACCTTGGTAGATTCGTCCTTATGGATCTCCAGAAGAAGAATATGGATATATTCCTTAGCTCCTTGAATCATCTCCCGGGCCTGAGGAAAATAGCTCTGATTCAGAACCGGAATAATGGTGGGTTTCTCTATTTTTGCCGGAGCGCATCCAAAGAGTAAGATCAGAAGGAAGAAAAGTGATATTTTCCATTTCTTTCTATTCCTCATTTGATAGTCCTTTCTTTTAAAGAGATTTCTGAAAAAGTCCGAAATCTCTGATTTCACAGATAAGACATAGATTACACAGATTTTTTATTGTCGCGGTAATCAGTGTAATCTTCTTATAATCGGTGTAATCAGAGAGCTCTGAAGATTTTTTCAGAGACCTCTTAAAATAATTGCTTCTGCCTCTTTTAGGCTCTTGATTCTCTTAATATTGGGATGGGGCTTCCCCCATCTATTCCAGGGGTAATCCATTAATAGGACTTTCACCCCTCTTTGAGCAAAGTCCCGGGCATACTCGTAGTAATCCTCGAGGAAGTAATCGAATTTATGGCCACGTAATAGGGCTGCCTGATGCTTGCTTTTATGATTCTCTAAGAAGATGAGCTCAGAATAGGGTATCTTATGTTCTTCTAACCATCGATAGGTTTCTTTCTTAATGTGGTCTCTCGGTCGGGAGGTAACAATGACTATTCTATGTTTTTCTCTCTTTAACTTATCTAAGAACTTTTTTGCTCTTTTAATGAGCTTAATCTTTAGCCAGCCTCCCTCCTGATAGAAAGTCTTCCAGAAGAGGCGCATCTGGTCATCTGTCAGCCCGGCACTTTCCTCATACTTATAGGAAGTGATGTCCTTTTGTTTGAGATTGAGATTGAAGAGTCTATTTATTGTTTGGCGATAGAGAGGCTCGGAATCAGCGATTACTCCATCGATATCTATTCCAATGATCATCCTATCCCTCACTCCCTGCCTGCTGGCAGGCAGGCGTTCGGAGTAACCAGTAACCAGCGAACAGTTAACAGTAAAAAAACTGGTTACTGTCAACTGTAAACTTCTTTCATTTAAGCATCATTGCTATTCTGTCTAGAATTCTTCTTGCCACTTCGTCCTTAGGAAGTCTGGGTAGGTTCTGGATTCTCCCTTTTTTGTCGATTATCTTAACGATGTTTGTCTCTCTTCCTGCCTGAGAGTAGGGGTTAGCGACGATTAAATCCAGGTTCTTCTCTCATAATTTGGCTTTGGCATTCTTTATCAAATTCTCTGTCTCAAGGGCAAAGCCCACCAGGATTCTCTTTCCCTTCTTTTTAGAGACTTCTTTCAGGATGTCCGGATTTCTTTCCAATTCCAAAGTAAAATTTCTCTCTCCTTTGATCTTCTTCTTTTCTCTTTTCTTGGGCCTATAATCTGCTACTGCGGCACAGGATATAAAGACATCCGCTTTCTTGAAATTTCTTAAGACTTCTCTTCGCATTTCTTTCGCAGTCTGGACATTGATGACCTCTGCCCCGGAAGGAGGAAGTAGCTGAGTGGGGCCACTGATCAGAGTAACTTCTGCCCCTCTGCTTAAGGCTGCTTGGACTAAGGCATATCCCATTCTTCCGGTTGAGCGATTGGAGATGAACCTCACCGGGTCCAGAGGTTCCTGGGTTGGTCCGGCGGTGATCAAGATTCTCTTTTTTATTAACTCCTTCTTCTCTTTTAGAATCTTCTCTGATTCCTTCACAATCCTTCCTAAAGGAGCCAGTCTTCCCTTCCCCATCCTGCCCGAGGCCAGCCTACCATATACCGGGCCAACGAATCCATAGCCTCTTGCCTTTAGCTTTGTCACATTCTCTTGAATTATAGCGTTCTCCCACATATCGGTATTCATGGCCGGAGCGATCAAAATAGGGGCTTGAGTTGCCAGAACTAGGGTGGAGAGCATATCATCTGCTATCCCATTTACTAACTTTGCCATGATATTTGCTGTTGCCGGGGCAATTAAGAGGAGGTTTGCCTCTTCTGCTAAGGAGATATGCTCTACCGTCTCCCTGCCTGCCGGCAGGCAGGTCTTCTCTTTCCGATACCTCTCAAAGAGACCGGTCACTACCCTATTGCCTGAGACCTTAACCAACCTTTCAGGTGAAACGAATTCTCTTGCTGCCTCAGTCATAACGACAATGACTCGGCCAATCCCTTTGAGTCTCTTCACCAGATTTTCCGCCTTAATAGCGGCAATAGAGCCAGTAACCCCCAGAATGATAGTTTTCTTGGGCACAAATATCTCCTCTTTCAGAAATCGGTTGTTGGAAAACAGAAATCAGTAGAGAAAACAGAGAACAGAAAACGGAAAAATTCTGATTTCAGATTTCCGATTTCCCTACAGTTTTCAGATTTCCGTCAACTGTTTTCCGACTTCAATAGAGCGGGTATCCTAACCGTAACCCGTAAACGTAACCTGTAGCCTGCGACCTGCGGCTTGAAGCCGATTACTTAAGTTTCTTGAGTTTCCTTGCGGCAGACTTGGCATAGCGGGATTCGGGATACTTTTTAATCAGTTTCTCATAGGCTTCTATGGCCTGAGCATTGGACTTCAGTTCCTTTTCGTAGATCGCCCCCATCTGATAGAGGCAATCATCAGCATACCCACTCTCCGGATACTTCTCGGGGACTACCTGGTAGGCTTCGATTGCTTTCTGGAAATCCTTGAGTTTCTCCTCATAGATCTTGGCTACACCCACCAGGGCATAATCTGCATACCGAGAAGCAGGATACTCTTCTGCCAGATGAGAGAAGGTCTGGATGGCCTGGGCATAATCGCCCGTCTCGTCCCGATAGATCTTTGCGGCATAGTAGAGGGAATCCTGAGCGCGCTTGGTCTCCGGGTATCTCTGGGCAAAGAGTTCGTAGTTCCTGATTGCCTGGCCATACTCCTTAATCTCTTTGGTATAAATCTCGGCGGTATACCACAAGGAGTTCTCCGCCCACTCACTCTCCGGATGGTCGCTCACTACTTTCTGATAGGCCTCTACAGCATGCTTGTAATCCTTGAGTTCTTGATGATAGATATATCCCACCTTATAGCGGGCATCGGCTAAGAGGGGACTTGTGGGATAGAGATAGACTACCTTCAGATACTGGGCGATGGCCTGATGAAAGAGTTTCTGCCTATTGACCAGATGGGCGAGATTCAGCTGGGCAAGATCGGCTTCCTCACAGTCTGGATATTTTTTTAGAAACTCCTGGAACTGGTCATAGGTAAATTGGTGGAGTTTGGGCTCTTCAAAGCGGTAGAGATGCTCAAGGTATCTGAAGTGTCTCGATGAGACGGGCCTTGTCTTGAGTATTACATCCGTGGCTATCTTTGCCCGAAGTTCACGATCCTTCCCCTTCTCCGGGACAAGGCTCAACATCTCCTGCCTTGACTTCTCCGCCCAAGTGTCTCCCGGATAGAGGTAGAGGCTCTTTATATGACTGGCTACAGCCAGAAGATTCTCCTTCCTTTTAGTGTAGAGGTTGCCAATCTTGTACTGGGCTTCTGGTGCAGCAGAACTATCCGGATACCTATCCAGAAACTTTTGGAACTCTTCCTGAGCCAGGGGATAGATTTTGGCATCGTCCAACTGATAGAGCCGGTCGCAGTAGGCAAAGAGCCTCTCCTCCTCTGTCGCCTCCTGGGCTTGTACCGAGGAAACCACACTCAGCATCAATGCCACCAGAATTAGACCTGTTAATTTTCTCATCTTTTTTCCTCCTTTCTTAATCTCTCTATTCTCTCTCGTGCCATGGGAGCCCACCTACTTCCTGGATAATTATCGACTAATTTCTGGTAGGTCTCTATGGCCTGCGAGTTATTTTTGAGCGTCAGCGAAGAAAGAGACAACTTGCTTGGCTCATTTTTCAATCTCCTCTCATAGATCTCTCCTATACCAAAGAGGGCATTGGGCGCCTTATCTCCTTTGGGATAGTTAATAACTACCTTCCCAAGCTCCTCTACTGCCTTCTGATAATCACCCAGTTCCTCATAGATGAGCCCTAAGCCAAACTGGGCATTATCGGCCCATTCGCTCTCCGGATATTTTTCTAAGACTTTCTGAAACTCCAAGGCGCCTAAAGCGAAGTTCCTCTCCCTGAAATATTCTGCACCCTGATCAAAGTATTCCCTGGCGGAAAAGACCTTCTCTCTCTTTCCGCAACCAATAGAAAAGGTGAGAACTAAGAAGATGATTATTGTCGAACTACTTCTTAGATTCCTTCCCACTTTTCTTCTCCTTCTCTTTTGGAGAGGGCTTTTCCTCTTTTGCTTCAGGTGGTGGCTTGGGGACTCGTATTTCATACTTTATCTTTCCCTGAAGTACCTCCTCTAAAGCAAGAGAAATCGTCTTTTGCACCTCACTTTCTATTAGGGCTGGTGTCCCAGCATTGAGCTCTCTTGCTCTTTTGGAAGCAACTACTACCAGGCGATATCTATTCCCTTTTCCTTCTAAGAGTTTTTCTAACTTATAAGCACTAGACACCAAATGCCACCTCCATTATAATTTCGTTACGTGTTGAAAGACTGCGCTATAATTTCCAATTACCAATTCCTAATTTCCAATAAGGGAAAGGTAGTTGGGTTAAGGTAAGGTAATGAGTTTAGTAGTTGGGTAAGGGTTAGGTGTTTTTTTAAAAGACCAACTACCTAACCTAACAACCAAACCAACAACCTAACCCTAACCTTTTAACTAAGTCTGAAATGTTTTGTTAGAAATTGGATATTAGATATTAGAAATTTAGCGACACGCTAACCCAGTCCTGCTTTCCTGAGAATCTCTGGTATACACTCCTCCTTTCCCAGGGCCATGAGATGGACCCCGTCACATTCATTCTTGATATTCTTGATTAAATCTACAGCGATATTCATCCCTTCCTTCAAAGGGTCCTCTGTCTTCCCTAATCTTTTAAGATATTCTTTGGGAATCTTTAACCCAATATCATCCATGAGTTGGGCCATCTTCAAGGATTTGAGAAGAAAGATACCGATAATAACTTTTGCCCCCAATTTTGAAATCTTCTCTTTAAAATTTTTAAACGTTTTTAGGTCGAAGATAGGCTGGGTTTGAAAAAACTCTGCTCCGGCTCGAACCTTTTTCTCCATCATCAATATCTGTAGTTCCAGGGGCTCAAAGGAAGGATTGGCCACTGCTCCCAGACAGAACTTAGGGATTCCCTTCAATCTCCTTCCCGCCAGATCCTCGCCTTTCTCCAGGGTGCGGGCGGTCTTCAAGAGTTGAACCGGGTCTAAGTCATAGACCGGTTTGGCCTCTGGGTGATCGCCAATTGTTGGATGGTCACCGGATAGAATGAGGACGTTCTCAATTCCTAAAGCACTTGCTCCCAAGAGATCGGATTGTAGGGCAATCCTATTCCTGTCCCGGCAGGTTAGTTGAAAGATAGGTTCCAGGCCTTTTTCTTTTAATATGTGGCAGACGGCTAAGGGAGAGATACGCATTATCGCCCTCTGGCTATCAGTGACATTTACCCCATCCACAATTCCTTTCAGTCGTTCTGCTTTTTCTAAAAGATTGGTAAGGTCTGTTCCTTTGGGAGGAAAGAGCTCGCAGGTAATGATAAACTTCTTGGACTTCAGTCTTTCAGAGAAGCGAGACATTATCTCACCACCCTCTTTCCCGGTTGCAATATCTTTTTATAGTCCCGCGACTCGTAGTAGGTTTTAAGGGGCTCTTTCGTCTTCTCATAGATCAAAGCCCAAATACAGTCTACCTCATCATTTACTTCGCATTTCCCATCCCGTGCCCCACCACAGGGGCCATTCAATAGTCCCTTGGCGCATCTCGTCAGAGGACAGATTCCTCCGAACTCATCCAGGAGGCAGTCACCACAGAGGGAACAGTATTCATAGTACCTTCCAATCCTCTCTGTAGTTCCAGCAAAGAGAGGATTTAAAGCGGGAACAAGTAGCCTGTCGATTAGATTCCCTATGGTCTGTAATCCCACACCACAGGCCATGATTAAGAGAGAATCGCTATTCTTTAAAGCAGGAAGAGAAGAAAGGTCTTTCTTCACAATGCGCTCATCGCAAGGGGTATCGAGAACAATGGTGCCGGTAATCTTCTTGCCCTCTTTCTCTAGTTCCCTTTTCATCTCTTTTACCTCATCCTCTCCCCCAGTCTGGCACTTTGTGGCGCAGGCAGCGCAACCTACGATGAATATCCTTTTTCTATCCGTTAGCATCTCTAAAATCTCTTTCCTTGGTTTCTGTTCACTAATAATCACTGCTTACCTCCACTCCCTCCTATTCCCTTTTTTACCAGTTCTTTTGCTTTCTTTACTGCTTCGATGGCGTCCTTGGCATAGGTTGCTCCAATCCTCTTGGCATATTGGCTGGTTACTACCGCACCTCCTACTAAAGTGGGAATATTTATCCGGCGTCTCTTTAGTTCGTCACTTATCTCTTTCATCCTACCTATGGTAGTGGTCATTAGAGCAGAGAGACCAATAAGATCTACCTTTTGAGATACTGCTTCATGGATAATCCTTTCTTTCTTAACATCTTTCCCTAAGTCGACTACCTGAAAGCCATGACTGGAGAGGAGTAAGGAGACGATGTTCTTTCCGATATCATGAATATCCCCCTCTACCGTAGCCATAACTATCTTTCTCTGAGTGGGGAGGGTCTCCCTGCCTCGCCTGCCTCGTCGGCAGACAGGCCGGCAGGCGGGTTTCTCCATTTCTTTGCTTAATCTCTCGCAGGCCAATTTCATGACCTCTGCAGAAGAGATGAGTTGGGGTAAAAAATAGGTCCCCTCATTATATCTTTCCCCTACCAGAGTAATGGCTGGAATCAGGATCTCATCTATAATCTCTAAGGGTTTAAGTCCTTCCTTTAAAGCCTCTTCCGCAAGTCTTAAGATGTCTTCTTTATTGCCATCGATGATTGCTCCCGAAAGCTGGGCCCTGATATCCGCTTCTTCTTTTGGTTTAATCTCTTCTTCTATTATTCCCTTCTGGGCCTTGATATACTCTTTTGCTCCTTTATCCTCACCCTTAAGAACCTTCAATGCCAAAGAAGAACTCTTTAACTTAGCATCTCGGGGATTTATAATAGCAGCATCCAGACCATACGTCTTCGCCAGATGATAAAAAGTAGCATTCAATAAAGGCCTATTGGGAAGGCCAAAAGAGATGTTGCTTATTCCTAAAATGGTCTTTACTCCCAATTCCTTCTTTATCAACCTCAGGGCCTTCAGTGATTCTAAAACCTGCTCCTGCTGGCTGGCTACTGTCAGAGCAAGAGTATCGATGAAGATGTCCTCTTTAGAAATCCCGACTTTTACTGCTCTATCAATAATCTTCTTAGTAATCCGGAGTCTCTTCTGAACAGTCTTCGGTATCCCCTCTTCATCTAAGGTCAATCCAATAATCGCTGCACCAAACCTCTTGGCCAGGGGTAATATAACTTTCAAAGATTCTTCTTTACCATTTACAGAATTGATGAGCGCCTTTCCCCCAACTACTTTCAAGGCCTTCTCAATGACTTCTGGATTGGGGCTATCGATGGAGAGGGGCAGGTCAACCATCTTTTCTATGACGAGGACTGCTTTTCTTATAGTCCTTGCTTCGTCTATTCCCTCTCCGGAAACATTTATATCTAAAATTCTGGCTCCTTCCCCTTCCTGCTTCCTTGCCTCCCCCCTCACTAAAGAAAACCTACCATTTCTCAACTCTTCCTGGAGGGCCTTCTTCCCAGTAGGGTTTATCCTTTCCCCGATAATAATTGGTCTCTTATCGAAGAATACTACTTTTGTCCTCGATGCTAAGCGTGTCTTGGGTATTACTTTTCTTTCCTTCGGTTCTCTGTCCCCCACTAATTCGACGATGGCCTTAGTATGCTCTGGCCCGCTCCCGCAACAGCTTCCTACGATATTTATTCCGAGATTAACGAATTTTAATGCATATTTTGCCATATAATCTGGAGTAGCGGGATAGACGGTCTTTCCTTTGACCATCCGGGGAAGCCCGGCATTGGGCCTTACAATGAGAGGAAGGCTGGTCGCCGAAGCGAACTCCTTCATTACATTCATCAATCCCTTTGGCCCCAGGCTGCAGTTTGCCCCTAAAACATCGGGCTTTAAGGGTTCTAAAATGGTGGCGGCGATCAGAGGATCGCTTCCCGTAACCATCCTCCCCTCTTCGGTAAAGGTTAGGGAACAGATTACTGGAAGATTACAATTCTCTTTTACTGCCAAAAGAGCAATCTTCGCCTCCTGAATATCGAGCATAGTCTCTAAAATAATTATATCTGCTCCCGCTTGGGCAAGAACCTTTATCTGTTCTTGATAGACATCGTAGAATTGGTCAAAGGTAAATTCACCTAAGGGCTCCAATAGCTTCCCGGTGGGGCCGACGGAGGCAGCAACGAATGCTTTTCCCCCTGTCACTTCCCTTGCTATCTCTATTCCTCTGGTATTGATTTCTTCTAACTTATCTTCTAAACCGTTCTCCTTTAGTTTTAGCCTATTCCCTCCAAAGGTATTGGCAGTAATGACATCTGCTCCAGCTTCGACATAGGAAGAATGGACATTAGCCACTACTTCTGGATGGATGAGGTTTAACTCCTCAGGACATCTTCCCAAATTAGGAGGAAGTTCAGTCCCCATCGCTCCATCGAAGACTATGATTTCATCTTTTAATCTCTCTAAGAAATTATGCTTCATATTAAATGTTCTTTTCTGCTCCAAGTCTCAAGCTTCAGGCTTCAGGCTTTTTGTGGCTTGTGGCCTGTAGCCTGTGGCCGGATTAATATAATCCGATAACAGCCGAAACCGATTTCCTGGGAATCATGAAGAAGGCCTCGTTACAGGTGACCCCGATCTTCGCAGCCTGGGTAATTTCCAAGAGTCTCTTTTGAATGCTCAAATCCCAGTCGCCATATCCCGGAGAGAAGCGAGGGGTGCTCCTCTTCTTCGCCTTTTCTATAATTATGGAGTTCAAATATTCTGCCCCTCCATCTGCAGCCACAGAGCCGATGGTATCCAGGATAGTGGCCTTAGTGTATTCATCTTTTTGGTAGAGTTGGTTGACCTCGGCCTCCAGGGCAGGGCCAATGGTGCCCACAAAAAGAGCAATTCTCTTTGCTTTTGCCATGGTCCTGGCAATGGCCTTCCCTTTCAGAGAAATATTTTTCAATATAATTTTATCTTTAGATTTAGATTCCACTGGAAGAATAATATAAATCCCTTTACCCTTGATCAGCCCTTTAGCCTTCTTCATCTCTCCTTCAATCAGAGCATCAATACTGGGAGAAAGAACACTCTTCTTCTTCCTATAATACCCCAGGCTCTTCAGAACCTTTTCCTTCTCAATCTCTACGGGAATGTTTTCTATTATTTTCATTACAATCTCTCAGGGATTAAACTCTTATTCAAAATTTTTCCTTGTTTTGTTCCCACCACTCCTTCCATCTCCGGAATGCACAGTTGCCGCTAACTCTCTTGCTGACTGAAGTTTCTTAATATATCTCTTCTCCAACATTAGCGCATTTCTAAACTGCTGCTTTCTCTATGGATTATCTCATCCGCACTCCTCTTATCAGGTACCATTACTAAAAAATCAAGGTCGCTCTTTTTTGTCTCTTCTCCTTTAGCATAAGAATCATATTCATCGCATTAGGCCTTCCAGATTATTCTATCACTTCCTTTTATCCGACTTGCTATCTCTTGCAACTTAATAAGTATCCTTATTTTCTCTTCAAAAGGCAGGCGGGCTTGTTCTTTATGAAAATTTGCTTTATTTTCAAACAGTTTTTTCCT
>JAHIPW010000105.1 GCA_018903055.1 bacterium | reverse complement strand
TGAGCAGAATCCCGCCATAGACTTCGTGGTGATGGGCGAAGGCGAATTGACCTTTAACGATTTAATGGATGCCTTGAATAGAGGCAAGACTAACTTTAAGGAGATTTCCGGACTGGCTTCCCGAGAGAAGGGAAAGGTAGTCTTTGGGCCGGTGCGCGAGCTTATCCCTGATCTGGATGCCCTGCCCCTTCCAGCATACGACCTATTTCCCATGGAAAAATATGTAGGACATACTTATTGGAAGCCCTTTATGGAAATTGTTACCTCACGCGGCTGCCCGCACGGCTGTACCTTCTGCTATGAGTGGAGCGAACACGACCCCCGAGCCCTAAAACACTTTAATAAGTGGCGGGCCAAGTCGGCTAAGCGCGTGGTCGATGAAGTGGAGCTGTTGGAAAAGAAGTTTGGGGTTAAGGTTATCGTCATTCAAGAGGATAACTTTAATGTCAACGGGAAAAGGGCAAGAGAGTTCTGTGAGGAGAAGTTGAAGCGGGGCCTGAATATGAAGTGGGTTAGTCTTGGTTGTGCCAGCGACTGGGTGAGAGCAGAAAAAGACATTCCCTTAATGAAGAAGGCCGGGATGTTTATTGGAGTATTTGGCATAGAGGTAGCCAGCGATCAGGAGTTAAGAAATCTGGCCAAAGGCGTAACCATTGAGCAGATATATAAAACCATCGAGATTTTGCGTAGCAATGACATCGCCATTGTGGGTGACATAATGATTGGCTTTGACTATGATACCGAGCAGATTATTAAAGACAGATTTGCCTTTGCCGATAAGGTTGATCCGGATATACTTTGGATTGGGTATCTCACTCCTCCACCGGGATCACCGCTATGGACAGATGCCGTAAAGAGGGGATGGGTGGACCCCAAAAATATCGATATCTTAAAATGGGACTTCTTACATCCGGTAGTTCCCACCAAATACCTTTCTATCGGAGATTTAGGAAGGCTGGGCGCCTGGTGTATGAGGGAATTTTTCAGTAAACCAGGAAGGATCCACCGCATATTAGAAAGCAACTTTGACCCTCTGGCTAAACTTTGTTTTCAGGATGTAATGAATAATGTTCCCCGATGGGAAGCCGGAGCAATGGAAGGAAAATTACACGTATGACAAAAATATGGGATGCTCATAGCCATTGGATTCCACCTGGAGTAGCAAAGTATACCTCTTTTTTTAAAAGAGGGTGGTCAGATATTGACCTGCTATTAAATACGCTGGATAAGTCGGGTATAGAAAAGGCGGTCTTGCTTTATCCCACCTCAGATGCTCACCTGAAAATGGGCGGGTGGTCAAAGGTATGCGCTCTTTACAATGAGGAAATCTCTAAACAGGTAAAGCGCCATCCGGAGCGACTTATGGGCGCAGGTATTCTGCCTGTGGATCGGCCAAAAGATATGGTGAGAGAGGTTGAAAGGATAAGAGAATTGGGATTATCCTGTCTCTCTTTAGCCTCAAGCTATGAGGGAAGATTTTTAGATGATGAGAGTTTTCTTCCCGTATTAGAAAAGGCGGAGAGAGAGAAACTCCCTATCTTTGTACATTCCCAGATCATCAACCCCATCGGTTTTGAGAGGATAAGAGACCCTCTTTTGATGCCGGTTGTGGAGTATCCCTTTGATATTACTATGTGTGCCGGTAAGTTGATGATGTCCGGCAGATTGAGCCAGCTTAAAAATCTAAAGATTATTTTTGCCCATTTTGCTGGGGTGCTGCCATTTTTGGGCGATCGCTTCGATTCCACTTACTTGATGTTGCGGGCAAGAGAGATGGTTAAAGATTTAGGGAGTCTGCCTTCAGCTATTTTAAGAAATATCTTTGTAGATACCAGCGGTGCAAAATCAGCCTCCCTGCTCAATATGGCTTTAGACTTTTTTGGTCCAGACAGAATATTGTGGGGCTCTGATTTTCCGGCCAAAAAAGGTTTGACTGAAAGTATAGAGGTCCTCAAGGATTTGAATATTGAGGACGGAGAGAAGGAAAGCATACTTGGCGGGAATTTGATGAATCTGTTTGGGGAAGGAGAATAAAAAATGCCCATGCGAAAACCGATTCATCTGACGGGAAAAGATTTGGCGGCCATGGTTCAGCTGCGGCCCCAGGATATAGCTAAATATGTAATTATGCCTGGAACGCCAGACCGGTTAGAGGCCCTGGTTAAGAGAATAAAAAACCCTCTGAAGAACTTCTCTTTTATGGAACATACCATGTATACTGGCGAATATGAGGGCATAAAGGTTACTGCCATGAACGGAGGGATGTTTTCAGCCAATACCGCCATTACCACCGAGATTATCTGCAATGTCCAGGCAGAAAATTTGATCCGCCTGGGCTCCTGTGGCGCTCTGCGGGAAGAGATAAAGGTGGGAGATTTAATTTTAGCCACGGGTGTAATAAGGGGAGACGGGGTCACCCCCCATTATGTAGATGAGAAGTTTCAGACCCTTCCTGATGCCGAAATTACCAGAGCCTTGGAAAAAGCGGCAGAGAAATTAGGGGTTAAAGTGCATAAAGGGAAAGTCTGGTCAACCGATGCCCTTTTAAGGGAGACAAAGGAGCTGGTTGAAGAGAAGGCTGATGCCGGAGCAATTGCTGTGGATATGGTCTCCTCCACACTTTTAACCATTGCTCAGATGTATAAGGTAAAGGCCGCTTCTATCCTTGCTGTCAGTGATAATGTAATGACGGGCGAGATGGGTTTTACCAATCCTGCTTTTTATATTGCCCAGACTACCTTGATTAATGTGGCTTTAGAGGCCGTAAAGATATTGGAGGGAAAATGAGAGAATCGCCACTTTTCTGGCCAGTTAGTCTGAAGAGTAATACCATTCTCTGCCTGGATGAGACCGCCCTTCCTCAAGAATTAATCTATCTTAAGGCAAGAAATCTCAACCAGGCAATAAATCTTATCAAAAGTATGAAGACCCGGGCCTTTGGCCAGGTATTGATGGCCTACCATATTTTCTTGCTCCTTCTTAAGAAAAGTAAAGAGCTAAAACCAGAAAGACAGATTAAGGTTTTAAAAAAGGCTGCCCTGGAAATAAATAGAAGCCGACCAACCTTCCCTTTCTCCTTTTTTACTGAGATGGTCTTAGTCTGGGCAGGAGAGGCTAAGAAGAAAGGGAAAGATATCCCGGCCTTTACTGAAAATAGAATTAAAACATTTCTTTCTTACCTTAAAGAAAAACGAATTGCCCAGGCCCGGGCCTTGAGCCGCTTAATAAAAGACAGAGATAGCATTCTCACTCACTGTAATGTCAGCGGCTCTTTAGTCCTGGCGGCCCAATTTTGTCGCAAGACAAAAAAGAAAATAAGATTCTTTGTTACTGAAACCCGGCCCTATCTTCAAGGTTCACGGCTTACTGCCTGGGAGTTGCAGAGAGCCCGCTTTAAGGTAACCATTATTCCGGATAGTTCCGTGGCTTATGTGATGTCTAAAGGATTAGTGGGTTTGGTTGTGGTTGGTGCAGACCAGAAAGCCCAAAATGGAGACATCGCCAATAAAATAGGCACCTATCAAATTGCTCTTTTAGCCCGACATTTTAATCTTCCCTTTTATGTTCTCTCGCCACCACCGTCTGGTGCCAAAACAGGGAAGGATATCAAGATAGAAGTAAGAGCGGGTGAAGAATTGTTGGAATTTTGGGGAAAGAGAATTGCCCCAAAGGGGGCAAAGGGATTCTATCCCGCCTTTGATATCACCCCCCATAAGTTAATCAGTAAACACATTACCCTGGGTCTGTAGAGATGACTAAAGAAGTGCAGTTAAAAGAAGAGATTATTAAAATCGGAAAGAAGCTCTATGATTTTCGTTTGGTAGCCGCTAAAGGGGGCAACTTAAGTGCCCGGATAGAGGGCAACTTAATTCTGATAACCTCAAGCGGTACCTGTTTGGGAGAATTGAGAGAAGAAGATGTTCTGAAGGTTGACCTCTCTTCCGAGGCAGGAGAAAAAGTTTCGGGCCTGACCACAGAGTTCCCCCTGCACAGCTTAATCTACAAAAATTTTCCGATGCAAAGGATAATTCACTGCCATCCCCCTTTGGTCAATGCCTATTATGCTGTTTATGATGAGCTGGAGAATATAACCTTTGAAAATAAGTTGTTTCTGGGCGAGGTGCCGCAGGTTACCCAGACCACGCCCAGCGTGACTCAGCCGGAGAAGGTTATAGAGGCCTTAAAGACCAATAATATAGTGGTTATTAGGAATCATGGTATAGTCTCTATGGCAGATAGGTTCGATGATGCCTTCTATCTAATTGAGGAACTGGAAGAGGCAGTGAAGATGGCCGGACTGGCCCGCCTCTTTGCCAAGAAGAGGCCCAATAAATTTGAGCAGGAGCTCAAGAAAAGCTTGCGCCGCACAGGAAAAATCTATCCTATGTTTACCCGAGAGCATATCCTGGCCATTGTAGACTTAATTAATGAGGATGAGAAATTTTTGACCAAAGCAAAGGAGCTGAATCTGACAGCCCAGGTAGTCATTAAGATAGATGAAGAGAAAGACAAGGCCTATAAATTTAATTTCCGGAAAGGAAAGATTATTAAGGTGGAATACAACGATGATGCCCCCTTTGTCATTTCTGGCCCGGCTGATGTCTGGAGATTAATCTTTGAGGGGAAACTCGATCCCTTTGTGGCTACCACTCAGGGAAAGTTAAAATTAAAGGGTGACTTAGGAAGACTCTCCCGCTGGTATGTGCCTTTCTCTCGCATGTTCTCCCTATTTAAAGAGATGAGGATAGAATGAGGAAGAAAAATGTTATTAATCCTGCAACAGGCCAGACTATAGCCGAAGTTCCTCGGGTGGATAAAGAGAATATAGAGAGAGCCGTTACAGCGGCGCAAAAGGCCTTTGATGAAGGAGCCTGGCCCAAAATCTCTTTGGCCGAGCGAAGAAATCTCCTTCTGAATGTTTCCCAGGGAATTCTGGATAAGGCCCAAGAATTAGCTCGACTGGAGACAGAAAATACCGGCAAGCCCCTAAAAGAGTCGACCTTTATGGATATTCCATCCAGCGCCAAAACCTTTGAATACTTTGCCAATAATTTAGAGCCTTACCTGAAGAGCAAAAAGATAGAATTAGATTCTGGGGCGGAAAGTCAACTCCTTTATGAGCCTCGGGGAGTAGTGGCTCTGATTGTCCCCTGGAATTATCCCCTTCTAATCGCTTCCTGGAAAATGGCTCAGGCCCTGGCAGCAGGAAACACAGTGATTCTTAAGCCCTCATCCCTTACCCCCTTAACCGCCTTAAGACTGGCCGAGATTATCAATGATGCCGGCCTGCCCCAGGGCGTGGTGAATGTTATCAATGCCTCGGGAGCGGAAATTGGCCCTGTTCTATGTTCCGATCCCCGGGTAGATATGATTTCCTTTACTGGTAGCACCTCAACAGGCAGAGAGATTATGCGTTTTGCTTCTGAGAGTACCAAGAAGTTGATTATGGAGTTGGGTGGGAAATCAGCCAGTATCGTTTTAGCCGACTGCGACCTGGAGACCGCGGTGATGGGGGCTCTCACTTCGATATTTCTTAACCAGGGGCAGATGTGCACCGCCATGTCCAGAATATTGGTAGATAAGAAGATAGCCAAACAATTTAGCGAACAATTTGTGGAGAAGGCAAAAAAGATAAAATTAGGCGATGGCTTAGATCCTGAGACCCAGATGGGACCCTTGATCTCTCACGAGCATCGTCAGAAGGTTATCTCTTACGTAGAAAAGGGAAGAAAAGAGGGGGCAAAGATTCTCTGTGGAGGAAGAATTCCTGATGAGCCAGAATTAAAGAAGGGATTTTTCTTTGAGCCCACGGCTTTTGGGCAAGTGAGGCCTGAAATGACCATTTTTCAGGAAGAGATTTTCGGACCCGTAGTCTGCATCACTGAATTTTCACAAGAAGAAGAGGCCCTTAGACTCGCCAATGATAGCTCTTTTGGTTTAGCCTGCTCTATCTGGAGTAAGGATTTAGAAAGGGCAAAGAATTTAAGTAAAAAGATTGATGCCGGAACAGTATGGATTAACACTTATGGTATGTTTTATAACGAAGCGCCCTATGGTGGCTTTAAAGAGAGTGGTTTTGGTAAAGAATTAGGCAAAGAGGGCTTTTTGGAATATACCCGTCTTAAGCACATCAATTACCATTTATCTGGCGAGAAACCTTTAGTAAGCCAATGGTATGCGCTTTAGTAACACAGATTACACAGATTTTAAGCAGATTACACAGATGATAAAAAGAGAGAGAAAAAGATGTTAGGTATAGATCTGGTGGATATAAATCAAATTAAAAGTATCTACCGGAAACATGGTATATTATTTTTAAGGAAGATTTTGAATGACGGGGAGATTAAGGATTTATCCCGCTCCTGTGCGCAGGGGCGGGATTTGCCTCTAAAGGAAAACCTTCATTTTTTTCAAAGACTGAGCTGTTACATCGCCTCTAAGGAAGCAATATTTAAGGCCTGCTCTAAAGCCCACCTTGATTGGAAGGATATTTCTATCCGAAATATTACGAAAGATCCCCTAATCTACATAAGAGAACGCAACCTTAATAAAAAAATAAGGCTAACATTCTCTGTAAATGGCAATATGGTATTGGCCCAAGCACTGCTTGCGCAAAATTTATTAAAGAGGAGTTAAAAAATGACTCAGGAACTCGTTCTTCTGGGACTATTAGAAGAAGGACCAAAGCATGGCTATGAGATCAAGAGGTTGATTACCAAGATTATAGAGACCTTCACCAGCATAAAAACTAAGTCCATCTACTATTCCTTAAGACAGATGGAAAAAGAGGGGCTTGTAGCCAAGAGGGTCTCTCGCGCAGGCAGAAGGCCGGAGAAGTACATCTATCACATAACGAAGAAGGGGAGCGGAAAATTTCAAGAATTACTGCGCAGGAGCTTCCTTATTCTTGAAAGACCGTTCCTAAACATTGACCTCTGTCTCTACTTCTCTCCCCGCATTAAGCCCCGAATGGTTCTCGCCCGACTCCGTACTCGTCTGCGTGGTTTGGGAGGGGTGAAGATATGGCTTGAGAATATGGGCAAATCTTTAAAAGAGAAGAACACCCCCCATCACCTACAGACCATTATCCAGCATAATCTGGAACTGACTAAGGCAGAGATTAAATTTACCTCCCAGCTTATTAGAACCTTGACCAAGAAGGAGGCGGCGGCCAAGGCGGAGTGAAGAATGATTAAGCATTGTAATGGAAGAAGATTAATAAAGGCTTTATCTGCCTCCAATGATTGGCTTTCCTCCAAGATGGAGGTGGTCAATAACCTGAATGTCTTTCCCGTTCCCGATGGGGATACGGGATTCAATATGTCCTTGACTTTGAAGGCCGCGGTTGAAACCGCAAAGGAGTTAAAGGATAGAGATCTCTCTTCGATTGCCAAAGGCGCCGGCGAGAGTAGTATTATGGCTTCTCGTGGCTGTTCGGGAGTAATTCTCTCTCAGTTCCTGGTAGGTTTAGCCAAAGGTCTTGAGGGGAAGAAGAGGGTAGAGGCCAAGGAATTGGCCCAGGCACTATTTAAGGGAGCAGAGAATGCTTATCAAGGGGTAAGGGAGCCCATAGAAGGGACGATACTTACCGTGGCCCAGGAATCAGCAAAGAAAGCCTTAGAGATAGCAAGAGAAGAGAGAGACATTGCCCAGGTCTTGAGAGAGGCTCATAAAAAAGCACAGGAAGTTTTAGAAAAAACCCCAGAGATGCTTCCCGTATTAAAGGATGCTGGGGTAGTAGATGCCGGAGGAGCGGGCTTTGTCTATATCTTAGAAGGAGCTCTTCGCCTCATAGAGGGCAAACCATTGGAAGAGGTCTCCAAGATTGAGGTTACGGTTGCCAAGACAGTCAATGCCTGGCGAAGCATCTTGGTTGGCATTCGGGGAGGGGAACTGAGGGATATCAAAGAGGTGGAGACCATTGCCAGCAAGACTATCCAGGCAGCGAAGAAAAGACTTTCCTGCCTTCCCCTACAGAAATTCAAGAGTGCCACTGGTACCAGGAGAGTGGTGGGAACTTGGGAGAAGGTCCTGGGAATTATTCAGAAAAGAGGTCTCTTAGATATTAAGGCGGTGAGAACTACTGCCCAGAAAGCGGTTGATACCTGGGAGAGGGAGATAAAGTATAAGTACTGCACAGAATTCCTGATCAAGGGAAAGGATTTAGCCTTAAAGAAGATTGAGGATGAGTTAGCCAAGCATGGGGACTGTGCCATAGTAGTCGGTTCGAAAGAACTAGCCAAGTGCCACGTTCACACCAACGAGCCGGATAAGGTGAAAAAGTATGCCGCTACCTTAGGAGAGGTAGATAAGGTAAAGATAAATGATATGGATAAACAGCACCAGACCCTCTTGATGGAGAAGGAGGTAGGAGAAGCAGTAAGGGTTAAAGAATTAGGAATTATCGCGGTATCTACGGGAGAAGGATGGAGTAAGATTCTGAAGAGTATGGGAGCGGATGAAATACTGGGAGGGCCAAAGAAGTTGAAGCCCTCTGTAGAGGATATAAGTAAGACAATAGAAGAAACAGAGGCAAAGAATATTATTCTCCTGCCCAATGATGGGGATATCATTCCCGCAGCAGAGAAGGCGGCTGAGTTGAGCAAGAAGAAGGTAGAGGTTGTCTCCACAAAGAGTATTCCCCAGGGGTTGGCTGCTTTAATGAATTATAATCCAGAGGCAGGCATAGAAGAGAATAAGGAGTTTATGAATCAAGCATTGGGGAGAATAAAGACCGGACAGGTGGCCAAGGCAGCAAGGATTGCAAAATATAGGGAGTTTAAGATAAGAAAGGGAGAGATAATCGGTCTCTATCGTAAGGAAGTAAAGGTAAAAGGGAAAAAGCCCCAGAGTGTGGCCCTGGATTTGATCAAAGAGATGGTAAAAGAGGGAGACAGCATCATTACCCTCTACTATGGTAGGGGAGTGAGAACGAAAAGAGCAAATCAATTATTAAGTCAAGTAAAAGAGAAGTATCCTAACCTCGATGTCCAAATATACTTTGGTGGACAACCGCATTATTACTATATTATCTCAGTAGAATAAAATAAGCCACAGGCCACAAGCCGCAGGCTACAGGCTATAAAAAGAAGCTTGAAGATTGTAGCTAATTATTAAGGAGATTTAAGATGGCAAAGGTTGCCATTGTTACTTGTTGTCCCAATGCGTTACCCGATAATCTCTTGAAGGAACTCGAGATAACTATGCTCTTTCACCCTGTGACTTTAGAGGGAAAGGAGTACCGGGTTGGCGAGACGATAAGTCCAGAAGATTTCCTGACAGAGGTAAAAGCATCGAAAGGCTTCCCCAAGACAGCAGCAATGAACGTTGAGAGGTTTGCTGAAGTCTATAGAAAATTAATGGCTGAAGGGAAGTCCATTGTGAACATCACCATAGCAGGAGGAATATTTAGCCAACCCACGGTTGATGCAGCAAGGGAGGCAGCTAATAAGATAGAAGGAGCAGATGTAACTGTGGTTAATACTATGCTTATCGCCCATCCTATGGGATTAGCAGTCTTAGAGGCTGCCCGGGCAGCCAGGGAAGGAAAGAGCAAGGATGAGGTGGCCAAGATTGCCCAGGAGGTTGCTTCTCGAAGCGCTCTCATCATGGCCCTCCCTAACCTGGAATATCTCCATAGAGGAGGAAGGATAGGGAAGGCAAGGGCTCTCTTGGGCTCTTTGATGAAGGTCATCCCCATAGCAATCTTGAGGTATGGAACACAGACTGTAGAGCCATTGGGGAGAGGAAGGAATATCCAACAGGCAAATCAGAAGATGATCGAGACCATAAAGGCTGATATGGAGAAGTCTAGGGCCAAGAGGATTAAGGCCTTGATTGCCGATGTGGGTGATAATCCAGAAGCAACAGAGGCACTTAAAGAGGCGTTAAAGAAGAATATAGACTGCGAAGAGATCATTATAGGAAAGATGAGATGTGAGATCGTTCACCTGGGACCAGGCGGCTGGGGAATTGGATACTACTTAGTGAAGTAGCAGGGACTAGAAGGAAGGGTAACGGTTACTACGTCCCAATAAAAGATTGGGACTGTTACTATCGGTTACTACGCTTCGCTGTTACTAACGGTTGCTTTTATACTAATCAGTGGTAACTGTTAGTAACTGTTTAGTAACTGTTTAGTAACTATTAGTAACTGCTAGTAACCTTTACTTATTTCCCCCGCTAATCCGTGAAAGAGTGAGGAGGCAGGATGTTCATTACCAAGGTCATTCTGATGGTTGTGGGAAGTTATCTATTGGGCTCCTTACTCTGGGCCTACATCATCGCCAAAATGGTAAGAGGGATTGATATCCGGAATTATGGGAATCCGGGAGGGGGAACGATATATCGCATCATGGGAAAGAAATGGGCTTTCCTGGTCGGTTTTTTAGATGCCGCCAAGGCGGCCATTCCCACTCTAATTGCTATGAGGATGTTTCTTTCTGATCCTCCTATTGCTTACGAGTATTGGCCAGTGGTCTTTGTGGCAGTAGCCGCTGTGGCTGGTCACAACTGGCCCATATTCTTTAAGTTCAGCGGCGGAGGAGGCTTAGCCTGTGGTGTGGGAATACTTGCCTGCCTTATGCCCAAGACGTTGGCCATCGTTCTACCCTTTGGTATCCTGGCTGGCTTCATTATGTGGAAACTACCCATCTTCAAGAAAGCCAAGTCCACTGCACCAGGTGGCGGAGCTGCTGCCCTATTACTCCTCCCCTTTTTAGTAAAGCCCTTCTATGGACCTGATGTTGATGCTCTCTTTATTTTAAGCCTCTTATTACTCTTTTTGGCTGCCATAAGGCAGGTCCTCAACGTCCCCCGAAAACTTATTCCCATTATTAAGGCGTCGCTTAAGGAGAAGAAATGATTGTCAAAACCATCTTTATGATAATCCTTGCTTATTTATTAGGCTCTGTAAACTGGGCCTATATCTTGGGTAGAACGGTAAAAAAGATCGACATCAGGAAGTATGATAACCCAGGGGTGGCCGGCGCCTGGAGGCAGTTGGGTCCTAAATGGGGGGCATTGGTTGCCCTCTTGGATATTGGCAAGGCAGTCCTCCCGGTATATCTGGCAAAAGTGCTCTTTCTTCCCGATTATACTCCTATAATTTTAGTTGTTCTGGCAGTCATCTTGGGCCATAACTGGCCGATATTTCTACAATTCAGAGGAGGAATGGGTCTGGGGACGACCATGGGTGCATTTCTTATCCTATTGCCTAAAGAATTCGGGATTGTTTTCCTAATTGCTGTAGCGGTTGGCCTGGGCTCGTGGCTTATCTTGAAGAGAAGGAAAGCCACTGTGGCCTATGGAGCAATGGTCGGCTATATCCTGATGCCTATTTTGACCTGGATGAGATTCAAAGAGCCCCATCCATTATTCTTCCTCACCCTTCTCCTCTTTGCCGTAGTAATCATAAGACAGATTCCTCCCATAAAGAGGCTCACAGAAAGAAGACAAGAGCCTTAACTCTCTACCGAAAACTGTTTTTTATTTAACTTCTCTTCTCACTTTCAAATGCCCGCCTTTTCGCCTGCCTGGCGGCAGACAGGGCGGGTTTTTGTTATTAGAGGGGGCAAGTGCCCCGCCAGAAGCGGGATCCCGCTAAAGCGGGAAAACGCGCCCAACTTTTATCAAAAAACATAAGAATTTGGAAAGAACATTTCGAAAATTTTTTGCATTATTCAGAGCGGTATGCTATTATAAAAAACAGATTCAAACGGATGACAACGCCTGCCTGCCCCGTTGGTGCGTAGCAACTTTACGGGGTATGCATCTGCGTCTTTCCGAGCATAGCGAGGATATCTTGAATAAACCGATACGCTCTTTATGGCACCTTTTGGGAGGATTACTTCTTCCGGCGATCTATTATTTCACAAGTAAGAAGATTTCCCTAATTGTTTTTGGAATTTTCTTTATTTTCTTCTTTCTCGCTGACTTTCTTCGACTTCATTATCCAAGATTAAATGAACGGATATTCAAATATTTCAAAACAATTATCAAGGAAGAAGAGAGAAATAGCTTCTCCGGTAATCCCTATTATATCTCCGGCGCCTTTCTCTCCGTTCTATTATTTGAGAAGGGGATTGCCATTGCCAGTCTATGCTTTCTGGCCTGTGGGGACTTAGCCGCCTCTCTCGTGGGAAAGAAGTGGGGAAGGATTAGAATAAAGGGAAAGAGCCTGGAGGGGGGTTTAGGGTCCCTTCTTGCCTGCCTCTTAATAGGAATTGTTCTCTTAGTTTTAAGATTAAAGTTAAGTTTTGGCATTCTTCTCATCGGTGCTCTAACAGCATCCATTGTGGAGCTCTTCTCACCAGGAAGGAAGGATAACCTGACCGTTCCTCTATTCAGCGGACTCATTATGCAGATTATAAGGAGCATTGGGAGACTAAGATGAAGATTATACCTATGATATCTAATTCCTTGGGGGCAAACTTTATAAAATGAAAAGAGAAGCCATTATCATAAAAGGAGCAAAGGAGCATAACCTCAAAAATGTCGACCTTGAGATACCCAGAAATAAGTTAGTGGTTATTACTGGACTCTCGGGTTCTGGAAAAAGTTCCTTGGCTTTCGATACTCTCTATGCTGAGGGGCAGAGGGAGGGGAAGAAGGGGGCTTTATTGTTACCTCCGGTACCCCAGAGAAAGTGGCCAGAAAGAAGGAATCCTACACCGGACAACTGCTAAAGAAAATTTTGGCTTGCCCCGTTTAGAAATTTTCATAGATGTATTCTCTTAAATATTTCGTCCTAAGGAGATGATGACATTTTAGATAGTAAAATCACATTGGTTAAAGAATTTCTAACGGGGCTTGATTTCTTCAAAAAAATGTGATAAACTATTCAAGGTAAGATAAATATTGTATCTTCGGGGGAAATATTCAATGAGTCCCAGAACCAATAAGACCAAACCGGTCCCGGGTATCTTCTATCCAGAAGAGCAGTTCAAGAGGATGATGGTCACTTTGACCCTCTTGGTCTGTATTGCCTTGTCCTGGTACCTCTATATGGATTATGGACTGAGGGACTTCTTCTTCTACATCTACTACCTTCCCATTCTGGCCGGAGCCATCTATTATGGCTTAAAAGGGGGCTTAATAATCTCCGGTACCGTAAGTATCCTCTACGCCATTGTCTTAGTTAGTTTTCCTGAGGAACGGGAAGCTTTCTTAGACAGAGACTTCTTAATAAAGGTTATCTCTCTTAACCTGGTGGCCTTTATTGTGGGAAAAATATCCGGAATCGGCCTTCGTTATAGGAGCCAGTTATTCTATCTAAAAGAGTATAATGAGAATATTGTAGAAAGTATCACTGAAGGGATCGTTACTACTGATAGATGGGGTAAGCTAACTGGAGTCAATAAAGAATTAGAGGCCCACATTGATCTATCAAAGAGTGAGATTCTGAAGAGATACTTCTGGGAAATCTTTCCTCCTACAGAGGATTTCGATTGGAGGGCGAACCTCTCCCATCTCGTAGAGACCGGATCACCCACCCACAATAGCAACATAAGATATCGACCCCCTCTGGTTAAAGAGGAGGTGATCATCAACATCCGCTCCCATCCCCTAAAGAATAGGGAGAATAACATCATTGGAACAGTGAGTCTGGTGGAGTATGTAACAAAGAAAGCCAAGTTGGAAGAGGGTCTAAGGAAAGCCTATAGAGAGTTACGGGCTACCCAGGAGCAGCTCGTCCAATCGGGAAAGATGGCGGCCGCAGGCAGATTGGCCGGAGGGGTAGCCCATGAACTGAATAACCCCTTAGGGGGGATCCTGGGCTTCGCCCAGGCGGCACTGTTAGATACCAAGGAAGATGACCAAATATATAAGGATTTAAAGGCTATTGAGGAGGCTGCCCTTCACTGTAAGGAGATTGTCTCCGGGCTATTAAATTTCTCCCGTCAGACAAAAGGGGAGTTCAGGGAGGTGGATGTCAATAAGGCCATCGAGGCCACCCTCGCCTTAGTCAACCACCAGACTAAACTACAGAATATAGAGATTGTGAAAGATCTAAGTTCCCGGCTCTCAAAAGTTACCGGGAATTTCAATCAATTGCAGCAGGTATTCTTAAATATGGTGACCAATGCCCGGGATGCCATGCCCGAGGGAGGGAAGCTATTCATTACTACCAGGAACATTGCCCGGGGAAGGAAGGTGGAGGCCACCTTCTTAGACACTGGTTCTGGGATCCCAGAGGAGCATATGGATAAGCTCTTTGAACCCTTCTTCACTACCAAGGAGCCGGGCCAGGGAGTGGGTCTGGGGCTCTCAGTAAGTTATGGGATTATTAAGGATCACGGAGGAGAGATTGAAATGAGAAATAGGAAGGGGGCGGGAGTAGAGTTTAGAATTATCCTGCCTGCCCGCCAAATAACGGCGCGCTAAAGCTTGCCCCGTTTCTGTCTAGCGACAGATAACGGCGCGCTAAAGCTTGCCCCGTTTCTGTCTAGCGACAGATAACGGCGCGCTAAAGCTT
>JAHIPW010000104.1 GCA_018903055.1 bacterium | reverse complement strand
GATATTGAAAGACGAGGCCCTAAAAGATCTATCTTTGGAGTATGAAGAGATTGCTAATCACTGGACTGATTTAGCTAAGATGTTTCTGGAGGCTTCAAAGACTAATGACAGAGAAGTTTTTACTAAATCCCAACCAAAGATTCTGGAGATCGTCACTTTAGAAGAAAAAGCCCTCCTCCAACTAAATCAAATCTGTAAGAAACTATAGTATAACTTGACTTTCGGTGTTAATATACGCTAAAATAAGAACCTGACTTCGTCAGAACCTTGTTTTACTTATTGAAGTTCCGATACCTTAAAATAGTGTAGTAAGCATTCGCTCTAATGCGAAAGTGGTGGAGAGAAATGAAAAAGAAAATTGGGGGATTAAATTTAAAGAAAATTAGGCCTGTTGTAAGAAGGGCATTGGAAGAGGATGTTGGGAAGGGGGACATTACTACTCTGTTAACCGTTCCCAAAGAAAAAAATGCAAAAGGAATTATTCGGGCCAAAGAGAAAGGGGTCATTGCTGGGTTGCCGGTGGCGGAGTTAGCATTCCAGCAGGTCGCAGGTCGTCCGCCCCGGATGGGCGAGACCTCGCCTTCGGCGGGCGGGTCGCGGGTCGTATTTAAAGCAAGAGTGAAAGAGGGAGAAAAGGTAAAGAAAGGGCAGGCGATTGCAGAAGTTATTGGGGATGCCAGGAGTATATTGACTGCAGAAAGAACGGCGTTGAATTTCTTGCAGAAATTATCCGGAATTGCTACCCTGACCAACCGATTCGTAGAAAAGGTAAGACCCTACAAAGTTAAAATCTTTGATACCAGGAAGACCACTCCGGGCTTGAGATACTTAGAGAAATATGCTGTGAGGTGCGGGGGAGGGTATAATCATCGGATAGGACTGTATGATCAAGTATTGATTAAGGATAATCATTTCAGGCTTCAGGCTTCAGGCTTCAGGCTTCAGGACTTAGTGAAGAAGATAAGAAAGAGAATATCAAGAGGGATGAAAATTGAGGTGGAGGCGAAGAATTTAAGAGAAGTAAGAGAAGCCTTAAAGGCAGTGGTAGATATTATAATGCTTGATAATATGAATCTTAAAAGCATAAGAAAAGCAATAGAATTATGTCACCGGTCACCGGTCACCGGTTACCGGTCACCGATTATTGAGGCATCAGGGGGAATAACCTTAGAGAATGTGGGGAAGATTGCTAAGACTGGAGTAAATAGAATCTCTATCGGTGCTCTGACCCATTCTGCCAAAGCATTGGACATTAGTCTCGATATTGTGACATAAAGTGCCAGGTCAACCAGTCTACCAGTCAGACCAGTCTAACCAGTCGACAGGCAGACAGGTTGGACAGGAAGACAGGTAGACAATTCACCAGTTAGAAAAAAAGGAAGAATTTTGAGAGAAAGAATTCTAAATCTTCTTTACCAACGGAAGAAAGAATATGTTTCCGGGGAGGAATTGAGTCAGAAAGTGGGGATTTCGAGGACTGCTATCTGGAAACATATCCAGGCCCTAAAGGGAGCGGGCTATAAGATTAATAGTCAAAAAAGATTGGGCTATTCCTTGGTCTCGGTTCCTGACCTCCTGCTACCTTATGAGATAAAAAGAGATTTAAAGACTAAAATCCTGGGCAAAAGAATATACTACTTCAAAGAGATTGGCTCAACGAATGACTGTGCCATCGAGTTGGCACGCCCGCCTGCCGGCGAGGCAGGGAAAGGGGCAAGAGAGGGAACGATAGTTATAGCTGAGGTCCAGACCAAAGGAAAGGGGCGCTTGGGAAGAGAATGGTCTTCACCTTTCGGTGGATTATGGCTTTCCATAATCCTAAGACCAAAAATCCTTCCCACTCAGGCACCGAGAATGACGGTCATCGCTGCCTTAGGAGTAGCAAAGACCATAAGAGAACTTTATTCTCTGGATGCTTTTATAAAGTGGCCAAACGATATTCTAATCCGGTCTCAACTTGGGACCATTCGCGCGAATGGGCGAATGAGAAAGAAAGGGTCTAGGGTCTTTAAAAAGGTATGTGGAATATTGACTGAGATGGAGGCGGAGCAGGATACGGTCAATTATGTAGTGATTGGGATTGGAGCAAACTTAAATATCGACGTTAAAAAATTTCCTATAGAATTTCGAAAAGATGCTACTTCTTTAGAAAAAGAACTGGGTCGCAAGATCGATAGGGTAGAATTTACCAAGAGAATGCTTGAAGAAATAGAGAATTTTTATCTTCTCTTTAAGAAGAGGGGTTTTGCACCTATTCTAAAGGAGTGGAAAGAAATTTCCGCTACATTAGGAAAGGGGGTAAAAGCGGTCTCTGGAAGAAGAATTATAGAAGGAAAAGCAATAGACATCGATTCCGACGGAACACTAATAATAAAAACAAAAGCAGGAAAAAAGGAAAGAATCCTGGCTGGCGATGTAACCCTTCTATAAAAAATTAATCAGGTAATTATCAGGTAACCCAAATTACCTGATTTACCTGTTTTTTTATCTGCTAAAAAGAAAAGCCCCGAAAAGATCGGGGCTAATTTTTTGTCTAAGCGAGTTAGTTTTTTTGTTTTTTGATGCCGTAGTTTTTTATTTTGTAGTAAAGGGTCTTGTAGTCAATGCCCAACTGGCGGGCTGCCTTGGCCTTGTTCCAGTTTGCTTTCTCTAAGGCCTGGATAATCATCTCCTTCTCTGCTCGTTCTTTGGCGCTTTTACTCATTTCCTTCAGAGTAGTCTTACCCTTTAACTCAGCCTTTTCAGTTAAATCGATTATTCTTCTAATGGCCAGGGATACATCAAGGTCGATTTCGATTATATTTTCAGGCACCATTATCTTCTTGGCCTCTTCAATGAGAATTGGAATAAGGGCTTTTTCAGATATCATTTTTAAGGCTGCTTTTCTTATGATCAGGCCAGCAATGATATCATCCTTAACGGGAATAATCTGGTAGTGGTTTGGTAATATAGAATCGGTCATCTTCTTTGCATCTTTAAGAGTAATAGGAGCCTTTTTGCCCACCACCAGTGTTTTTTGAACTGGCCCCCCTTTAAATTCAGCGAACCTTAACCTAAGCTCTACTTTTCGTTCTTGTTTGGGAACCATTTTAATTCCTTTCCTTCTGTGTTTTAATATACTTCTTTTAAACTAATTTGTCAAATAAAAAAAGCCCTGATAAGAATCGAGGCTAATTTTTTGGAGATTTCTGAAAAAGTCCGAATAGGCAGGGATTACAGTGATGTTAAAGACGAGATTCAGGATGCACTTCGTTAGCATCCTAGAGAGCATAGATAACTAAGCATTGGCAGTGATACTGGAAGGGTAAAACCTTAATCCCATTGGCGATTTTATCACCATAATCATTGTTAAATCTTTGTAATCAGAGGTCTTTTCAGAGACCTCTTTTAGTAGCGTTTTCTTTGATGAGAGGGCAGTATCCTCATTTCTTCTCGATATTTGGCTACTGTTCTTCTGGCGATGTTGATGCCTAAGTTAATGGTGAGGATGACGGCTATTTTTTGATCGCTCAAGGGCTTTTGGGAATCCTCAGAGTTTATCAGGTCTCTGATGGCCTCTTTTATACTTCGTGAAGAGGTAGTCTCTTTCCGACCGCCTTCGGCGGCCGGACGGACGGATGATTTGCCAAATCCGGAAGCAAAGAAGTATTTGAGTTCAAATACTCCTTGAGGGGTCTGAATATATTTATTACTCGTGGTGCGACTTACTGTCGATTCATGCATTCCCACATCTCGGGCAATCTTCTTTAAGGTGAGAGGCTTTAAGTAATCAATCCCTTTCTCCAGGAAATCTCCCTGCACCTTGATGATACTCTCCGTTATCTTATAGATGGTCTTCTCTCTCTGGTCTATGGCTTTTATTAGACCGATAGCAGCATTTAATCTATCCTTTATATATTGCTCTTCTTCCTTATTTATCCTGCTTCCCTTAGCGAGCATCTTCTTGTAGAGGGGGCTGATCTGTAATCTGGGGAGTCCTTCATTATTCAAGACAATGACATATTCTTTGTCCACCTTAGTAACAGTAACATCGGGGATTACTGCCTGGACACTCTCTTCTCCAAAAGAGCGGCCGGGCTTGGGCTCCAGGGTAGCAATAAAGTCTGCTGCCTCCTGAACCTTTTCTACTCTTACTTTAAGTGCTTTAGCAATCTCTCTATATCTTCTCTTTCCCAGATCTTCTAAATGTTCCTTTATTATCCTATAGACAAGAGGCTTTCTCAATGTGCGGCGTCTGATCTGGATTAAAAGACACTCCTTTACATCCCTTGCTCCCACTCCTATGGGGTCAAAGGTCTGGATTAAGCCTAAGACCTTAGCAACCTCTTTTTCTCTCATTTTAAGGGTGGAGGCTATCTCACCCAAGGGGGTTTTTAGATAGCCATTCCTATCTAAGTTGCCGATGATCTGTTCTCCGATCTTTAAAACCATTCTATCTGATGTGGACCCCGTTAGAGGCCGCCCCTCCGAAAATACGTCGGAGCGAGCTACGGCCGCCTTGGGGCGACCTGCCCCGTTAGAGGCCGCCCTGCCGACCCGCTTCGACTCGTCGAAGACGAGGCGAGAGGCACGGCTACGGCCGCCTTGGGGCGACCTGCCTCTAACGGGGCCTGCCTCTAACGGGGTGGAAAGTCTCAACTGGCGGAGGAGGTGTTCTGATAGAGTGGGCTTCCTGGTTACTAACTTCTCTAAGGGGAAGGGTTCTCTTCTTTCCTGAGTAGGGTAGGCGCCCCGTTCGTAGTCCTCAAGGTATTCTACCCAATCGAGAGTAGCCTCTTTTTCTTCTACCTTAGGGGCCTCTATCTCTTCTAACTCCTGCCTCGCCGGCAGGCGGGTTGGGCTTTCTTCTCCTTCCTCTAAGAGGGGATTCTCCCCTAACTCCTTCCGGATGAGGTGGGCTAGTTCAATATTGGACAAGGGGAGAAGAGCTAAGGTCTGGCGTATCTGAGGAGCAAGCCTCAGTTTCTGAATGAGTTTTGGGCGCAGCTCCAATTCCGCTTTCACCATAGATTCTTCCTTATAGGAAAATTAAATAGTAAAAATCAAAAATTAAAATTACATACCATAATAAAATCAAATATTAAATATCAAAAATAAAAATGACATATTAAATATCAAATCAATATATCATAAAAAATCTTTGCATTTTGCACTGTCATTTTGCACTGTCATTTTGCACTTTGATTTTTGATTTATGCTTCAAAATTCGTGATTATTTGTGCTTAGCGAGGGGCTCTATGGAATTTATACCATAAAAAATAGGGGTTGTCAAATAAAAATTAAAAAATGCTTGACAAAGGGGTTTGAAGTATGGTATTCTTTCCATAGTAGTCAGATTTTCAGATATAGTTTCTTCTCCATAAATCTTAGAATAGAAGTGACCAGCGAACAGCTTCGCTATAGTTCGGAATTCGGAGTTAAAACAAATACACCGAACTCAAGTGACCCCGACTAAAGGTCGGGGGAGCGTGCTCCGAACTCTTCGAACGGAGTGAGAAGTAAGATGCCCAGGAACTGGCAGGACACGAATCTACACGAACTGTTAGATAAGGACGCAACAAACACAAAACACGAATTCACACGAATAAAGAAAAGACATGAATTGAGCCATCCCAGAATAAGGGATGGCTTTTTTATTGCTTAATTTCCCAAGGAGGGAGAGATGGCAAGAGAAAACATTTTAGTAGTAGATGATGAAAAGGATGTCTGCGATTTTTTTCAGAAGACTCTACCTGAAGAAGGCTATAGGGTACTAACCGCTCTCAATGGTAAGGATGCTCTAACTCTGGTCAGGAAAGAAAAGCCGCATGTGGTACTTTTAGATATTAAGATGCCCGGCCTGGATGGAATAGAGGTATTGGAGAAGATAAAAAAGATAGATGAGAATATAGCGGTAGTCATGATTACTGGCTATGGAGACCTGAAGACAGCAAGAGAGGCCATGAGGTTAGGGGCCTTTGATTACGTTACCAAACCCATTAATCTGGACTTTATAAAGGCGGTCCTCAGAGACGCCCTCTCGGAAAAGTAAAAAGTGAGAAAGTGGGACGAAGGATAAAAGGCAATTTAAAAGTAACCGATATTAACTGACAGCAAAAATATTCAATGTTACTTGTTCATTGTTCAATCTGAGCGGAGCGAGGTGAATGCGCAAGCTTATCTACGTCCCCATCATCCATACTGAGGCAGATATGGGCTCCCTAGCCGGTTCTCTAAAAGAGGAGTATCTGAAAAAATTTGGCAAAGGAAGGTGGCAGAAGCAAAAGGGGGCAGTAAGAGATATGTGGCAGGGAATAAAAGAGAAATTAAAAAGTCTGAAATTAAACTATAAGAAGGTAAGAATCTATCAGGATGGCCTGCCGGTCTGTGGCAGAGAGAAAGAGAAGGAGATTGTGCGTAAAGTGGCTCGGGCGGGAAGTACAAACCATGGAATAATTTTAGATTTGGCGGAGAAGGGGGCAAAGATAGAAGGAACGGAAAGCGCGGAACTACTTTTAAAAGAGTATGGATGCCTTCGGAATATTGCTCAGGCGAGGGAATTGGCAAAACAGGAAAGAGCGATTAAGAGGTATGAAGAGGCAGGTAGGGAGTTATTGACTAAAAGAGATGCCTATATTGCCAAAAGAATTGATGAGACATTGAAAGAGGGTGAGACCGGGATTCTATTCATGGGCATCAAGCACGAGGTAGATAAGTACTTGCCCAAGGACATTGAGATTAGTTATCTCATTCATCGGTTACCGTTTACCAGAGCCTATAAGCCAGGAGGTGAATAACATGGCTAAAGAAAAAATTCTTGTGGTAGATGATGAGAAGGATGCCCGGGAAACGATATGCGAGTTCTTAGAGGAAGAAGGGTATGAGCCAGTAGAAGCAAGGGATGGTAAAGAAGCATTAGAAAAAACAAAAAAAGAGGTCCTTAGCTTAGCCCTCATAGATTTGAAGATGCCCGGTATGGATGGCCTTCGATTAATCCGGCACATTAAAAAATTTAATCCTGATATCCAGATAGTTATTATCACGGGCTACCCCTCTTTGGAATCAGCGAGAGAGGCCATGAGGGAAGAGGTCTATGATTATATCGCTAAACCATTCGGTACCGGTGAACTAAAATCGACGGTTAAAAGAAGCCTTGAGAAGCGGCAATTAGTAATGGCCAATAAAAAATTAATGGAAGGATTAAAGAGAACTAAGGCAGACTTAGGGAGGAGAGTAAAGGAAAGGACTAACGAATTGGAGGAATCAAAGGATGAGTCGGAAACCCTCTTAACGGAACTGGATGAGGCCTATAAGGAGTTAAAGGGAACCCAGGATGAGTTGGTGAGAAGGGAGAAGTTAATCGCTGCCGGAGGATTGGCGGCAGGTGTAGCCCATGAGATTAGAAACCCCTTATCCATCATCGGGATGAGCGTTCAGTATCTACACTCTAAATTCAAAGAGGATGAT
>JAHIPW010000103.1 GCA_018903055.1 bacterium | reverse complement strand
GTGGGAAGACTGAGGTTCTTTTGAGACACGCCTGCCTGCCGGCAGGCAGGAATCAACGTGAACTGGAAAGCGAAGACGAGAGCAATCAAAACACGAATATATACGAATACTCAAATGGGATTGAATGACTAAAAAGAAGATCGTTATATTAGGCTCCACGGGCTCCATAGGGATAAATACCCTAAGGGTCATTGAGTGTTTAGGGGATAGATTTCAAGTCATTGGCCTGGCAGCAAGGAAGAATATCAATCTCTTAGAGAGACAAATAAAGAAGTTTCATCCTAAGGTAGTGGCCTTAGTAGATAGGAAAAGCGCCCGAGAATTAAGAGGGCGCTTTAAAAATATAAGAGTACTTAGCGGGAGAGAAGGATTAATCGAGGTTGCTACATTGGCCGGGGCGGATTTAGTTATCTCAGCCATTGTCGGTGCCCCTGGCCTCATCCCCACCTTAGAAGCCGTTAAAGCAAAGAAGAGAGTTGCTTTGGCCAATAAGGAGGCCCTGGTCATGGCCGGAGAGATTGTGATGCGAGAGGCCCATAAGAAGGGAGTGAAGATTCTACCCATTGATAGTGAACACTCAGCCATCCTCCAATGCTTAAAGGCGGAGAAGGAAAAGGATGTTTCACGTATTATTCTTACTGCTTCTGGTGGACCTTTCCTTAAATTTAGCTCCTCGAGATTAAAATCAGTTACTCCGCAAGAGGCTCTCAGACATCCCACCTGGGAGATGGGAAAAAAGGTTACCATTGATTCTGCTACATTGATGAATAAAGGCTTGGAGGTGATCGAGGCCCATCACTTGTTCGGAGTTGATATCGATAGGATAGAGGTGGTTATCCATCCCCAGGCAATTGTCCATTCCCTGGTGGAGTTCGTCGATGGAACGATACTTGCCCACCTGGGAACTCCTGATATGCGCCTTCCTATACAATATGCTCTGACCTATCCCGAGAGGCTTTCCGCGCCCCTGGAGAGATTGGACCTTACTAAGATCAAGGGACTCACCTTCCAGAAGCCAGATACCAGAAAGTTTCCCTGTCTAAAATTGGCCTATGAAGCAGCCAGAATTGGGGGAACGGCACCGGCGGTTCTGAACGCTACCAATGAGATTGCTGTCTCCCTATTCCTGAAAAGAAAGATTAAATTTATGGAAATTCCTAGGATGATTGAAAAAGTATTAAATAGATATAAGCCGATTAAAAACCCCACCCTAAGTGAGATTCTAAAGGCAGATGCCTGGGCAAGGGAGGAAGCCCTGAGATGTTGACCATATTAGCTGTTATCTTTACTTTTGGTATTCTAATTCTCTTTCACGAATTTGGTCACTTTCTTGCCTGTAAAAAGATAGGAGTGCGAGTAGAAAAGTTCTCTTTAGGGTTAGGGCCTAAATTAATCGGGTTTAAGAAAAGAGAGACGGAATATTGTCTTTCTGCCATCCCCCTTGGGGGATATGTCAAGCTGGCCGGCGAGGACCCCCATGAGAAGTTAAAAGGAAAAAGATGGGAATTCCTTTCACGTAGCACAGGAGCCAGATTTTTTATTATTATTGCCGGTCCTTTGGCAAACTTCGTCCTTGCCTTTTTATTATTTTCCCTTATATTCACCATCGGTTTTCCCGCTCTACCCACTGAGGTGGGGGAGGTATTAAAGGATACTCCGGCAGAAAGAGTGGGTCTCCAGACAGGCGATAGAATAGTTGCTATCGAGGGGAAGAAAGTTATACGTGGTGAAGAGATGCAAAGAATAATCTTCGCCAATCCAGATAAAGAGTTAAGACTTACTATCCAGAGAGAGAGTGAAGAGTTTACCCTTACTATAATACCTGAATCCAAGAAAGTTAAGAACTTATTGGGCCAGGAAGAGAAGATAGGAATGATCGGAATCACCTTTCCTGAAGAACTTATTAAGATCAGATACGGCACAGGAGAAGCTATTCAGAAAGGATGGAGACAAACCATAGACTTGACTGTTTTAACTTTAAAAGGTCTGGGAATGTTAATCAGCGGAAGAGTTC
>JAHIPW010000102.1 GCA_018903055.1 bacterium | reverse complement strand
TCTGCGGTCATCTGCGTTTACATGGCTAACCCACCATCTACTCTTATCACCTGACCGGTGATATAGCCTGCCTCCTCACTAACCAAAAAGATTACTGCCTTTGCTACTTCCTCTGGCTTGCCTACTCTCTTTAATGGCGTTATCTCCAAAATCCGGTCTAACATCTCCTTAGGCATCTTCTTAACCATCTCGGTCTCGATTAACCCTGGGGCAAGAGCATTTACCCTTATGTCAAAAGGGGCCAGTTCTCTGGCTAAGGACTTGGTGAAACTAATCATCCCTCCTTTAGCGGCGGAGTAGTTCGTCTGGCCTGCAGTACCAGAGATAGCGGAAACGGATGAGATATTAATGATGTTACCACTCCTCTGACCGATCATAACTCTCGAAACTGCCTTGGAACAGTTGAAAGTTCCTTTGAGGTTGACATCTATTACCTTATCCCATTCTTCCTCATTCATAATCATGAGATACTTATCGATATTTAATCCAGCATTATTGACCAGAATATCAATCCTTCCAAATTGCTTATTAATCTCCTCTACCATCCTATTCACTGCTTCTAACTTCGAGACGTCTGCCTTATGACTAATTGCTTCTCCTCCATTCTCCTTTATTCTCTTTACTACTTCCTCTGCAGCATCCTTGCTGTGAAAATAATTAACGCATACCTTCGCCCCTTCCTTGGCCAGGGCAAGAGAGATTGCTCTCCCAATCCCCCTTCCGCCACCAGTCACCAGGGCAACCTTGTTTTTAAGTCTCATCTATCAACCCCCAAGTAAAATTTTAGCATGGGTGGAAAGTGAAATCAATCTTGTAACGCCTTGATTGTCTTTTCTAACGATGATAAATTTTCTACATTTAGAACCTTGACTTCGCGGGTTATCCACTGGACGAGCTGGGAGAGGACCTGGCTCGGGCCGACTTCAATGAAGAGTTCTACCTCTTCAGATAGCATCCGACGGATACTCTCTTCCCAGAGAACGGGCTTCGTTATCTGCTTTATCAATATCTCTCTCACCTTTTCTTTGTCTCTTACATAGTCTGCGTTAAAATGAGTAATAAGAGGAATCTCAGGATTTTTTATCTCTATGGAATCTAAATAAGATGCCAATTTCTGAGAAGCCCCCTCCATCGATCTGGTATGTAGGGGGCTGGAAACGTTTAAGGAGACGACCTCTAAGGCATCCTTTTTGGCTAAATTAATTGCTTTATTTAAGGCCTTCTTCTCTCCAGAGATAACGAACTGTTTGGGAGAGTTATGGTTGGCAATTTCTGTCTCTGTCATCCGACAGATTTCACCTACCTCGTCCTTGCCTAAGCCAATAATGGCCACCATACCTCCAGAAACTTCCTGGATTAACTTCCCGGCCTTTTTCGTTATCTTGAGTCCATCTTCAAAACTCACGGCTCCGCTAGCCACCAGAGAAGCATATATTCCCAGACTATGTTCTCCGATAACATCTGGAGTAATCCCTTTTTTCTTTAGTATCTCATAAGCAACGATACTTACTATAAAGATGCCCAATTGGGCATTGAGGTCTTTATTTAACTCCTTCTCTGGCCCCTCGAAGCAGACCCTGGCTAAATCGAAGCCAAGGATTTCGTTTGCTTTCTGAAATATCTCTTTCGCCTCTTTAAAATTATCATAGAATTCCTTTCCCATACCCACATATTGAGAACCCTGACCGGGAAAGAGAAAAGCGATCTTAGATCTTTGCATAAGTGGTCTTGCTCACTCCGGGAACGAGAACCTTTTTAGCTGTTAAAAAATAGATGCCCTGTGCCCAGAGATTGAAGTAGTTTGTCCAGAGTCTATCCATTCTTCTCTCTGGAGAGGTTGGTTTTCCAATAATTGTCTTTATTCTCTTGAACCCTGCTTTTAGTAAGAACTCTCTCAATATCTCTGTTGAGAAGTCATAGAGATGCATGGGCGGATGAAAGAGGTTGCGTCTCACCCCAAAGAACTTCAAGAACCTCTCTGCAGATATACTCTGAGGAGTCCTGACGACCAGGAGGCCGTCCTTCTTCAAAACTCTCCTTACTTCCTTCAAAACTTTCAAAGGGTTAGGAAGATGCTCCAGAACATAAAACATAGTAATAACATCGAAATAATCGTTGCTAAAACCGGCCTTCTCTAAAGAACCTTCTCTGACATTCAATCCCTTACTCTTGGCATACTCAACCGCTTTCTTGGAAATATCCATCCCAAAGAGTTCCCATTTTTTGGGGTCCCATAACTTCAGGAATAATCCCAATCCACATCCCATATCCAATAATTTCCCAGAGGAATACTCTCTCTCAATATTTCTCTTCGTCTCTTTATATACCTTTCCCATCAATCTCGACCATTGGGAGACACTCTTCTCATCAGTGGAAAAGAAGTCGCCATAGAACTCCAAGAGGTCTTCTTCTTTTGGTCGAGGATTGAGATAGATGAGGCCACATCTTTTACATCTAACAATCTTGAATGAATCTTCAATGGTCACTAATCTCGTATCATCTGCCCCGCACAGACCGCATTTCACATACTCCAGAGGTTTACTATAATCCCACTTAGACATGACACCTCAGCAAGCGAACGGTTACTACGCTACGCTGTTACTATTGGTTACTACATCCCACTAAAGCGGGACTGTTACTATAGGTTGCTTTTGTAACTATTAGTAACTGTTAGTAACCGTATAGTAACTAGTGGTAACCTTTGATTATTCTACTGGCTTGAAGACCTGATCCTTTTTATTGTCACATGCCTGCCCCGTGGTCCCGAAGGGATTTTACGGGGTCAAGACTTGACCCCTGGTTTGTTCGCACGTAACGCTTTTTTTAAAAATCCAATTTGTTTCTTTACCTGGGCTATAAGTCCTTTATACTTTCTTAACATCTTCCTCTGTTCTCTGTATGCCTTTCTTATTTCAGCAGAAACAGGCCCTTTATATATAAATTTTACTTTCTTGCCTTCTCTTCTAGCCAAATAATAATAGGAGCGTTTACCTATTTTTTTCTTAACCAGACAACCTTTAATTTTATCTATTTCCTCTTGATAGCGCTTCAGCATTCTAAGCGAATTTTCTAGTTCTTCTTTTAATACTCCCTTAATAATTTTTATAACCCCTTCTCCTTACCAAACTTATGCCTATGAATATTATAACATTGTTTGGTAAGAAATGCAAGATAAATTTACCTAACAAATTATTCCGAAAATAATCCTTCTCAGCATCTTGTAAGTTATACCTGGGACCGCGCTTATTTAAAATTTCCAGCCGAGGCCTGTTTAATAAATCTATCTTCACAATATAGCCGCCATTTCGCGTTGAATTTCTTTGAACATGATGTAAGCTTACTGTATCCTTTCATTCCTACAGCCCTGTGTAAATCTTCAGTATCCACTTTTAACAAATCTAAGATAAACCCTAATTTCCGCCTGGTTGTTTCAGGAAACTTTCGGGCATAAATAAACAATTTCTTAAAATCAATCTTATCTTTTGCTTTTTGTAGCTTCTCTAGTAATAAGTCAATTGAATATGTATCATTTTTGAAATAAAGATAATCCAGGACTACTTTTTCAAGCTCAGCGACTTTAGCATAGTAGCCTTCTATGTTTTCGGTTTTAAAACCAAAAAATAGTTTCTTATTTATTTTCAGATAGCGGTAGGTGTTATCCTGGAAGATGTACTTCCTGGACTTAACTTTAGTTACGGA
>JAHIPW010000101.1 GCA_018903055.1 bacterium | reverse complement strand
CATAAATCGTGGAGGACTAAATCGTTACAATCGAGCCCTCTTGCAACTCATTAAAGGAAAAATTAGCCTTTCAATAGAATCAAAAACAGAAGGATAAGATATCGGCCTATTCGTACGAATTAGCCGATGATGTGAGTATAAGTCTCAGGGTGAAAAAGGAAGGAAAAAGATGTTGGGGTTTGTATTAAGGAAGATATTTGGGACGAAGTATGAGAGAGATATCAAGCAACTAAAACCTCTCATAGAAAGAATTAATGCTTTGGAACCAGATATCTCAAAGTTGAGCGATGAAGAACTACGGGCCAAGACGGAGGAGTTCAGATCCCGCATCAAAGAAAAGGAGAAGGAATTTGAGGAAGAGATAAGGGAATTGAGAAAGGAACTCTCTAGCGCTGTCTCTCCCAAAGAAAGGGAGAAGATAAAGAGTAGACTAAAGGAAACCAGAAACAAGATACTGGAGAGTATTCTTTCCGAAGCCTTTGCCGTGGTGAGGGAGGTAGGAAAGAGAACCATCAATATGAGGCATTTCGATGTCCAGTTGATAGGAGGAGTGGTTCTTCATCAGGGAAAAATCGCTGAGATGGCTACAGGAGAGGGAAAGACTCTGGTGGCCACCTTAAACGCTTACTTGAATGGTCTTACTGGAGAGGGAGTCCATATCATTACTGTCAACGACTATTTGGCCAGAAGGGATACGGAGTGGATGGGGCCCATATACCATTTCTTGGGTCTCTCTATGGGATGCATCCAGCACGATAAGTCATTCCTCTTCGATCTATCCCTGAGTGAGACGGGAAAGTGGGAATCGGACAAGGTGGGTTCTGGGATCTATCTCCGTCCGGTAAGCCGCCAGGAGGCTTATCTGGCGGATGTCACTTATGGGACAAATAATGAGTTCGGCTTCGATTACCTCAGGGATAATATGGCCATTAGATTAGAGGATCGCGTTCAGAGGAAACTCAATTATGCCATTGTTGATGAGGTGGACTCCATATTGATTGATGAAGCAAGAACCCCCTTAATTATTTCCGGACCAGCAGAGGAGTCAACGGACAAATACTTCATTGTTAATAAACTGATTCCCGGGCTAAAAGGAAGATTCATCTTGGAGGAAAAGGAGAAAGAGGCCAAGAAGGAGGGGATAGACTTAGAGAAGGGATATGACTATATTGTCGATGAGAAGGCCGGGACAGTAAAACTTACCGAGGAAGGGGTAAAGAAGTGTGAAAAAATACTTGGGGTGAGCAACCTATACGATGACATGCAGAGCGAATGGGAACATCATATCAGGCAAGCATTAAGGGCTAAAGGCAGAGATTTTAAAACCGGAGCCGGACCGCTTTTTAAGAGGGATCGTCACTATGTGGTAAAGGATGGCCAGGTAATCATTGTTGATGACTTTACCGGAAGACTCATGCCGGGCAGAAGATGGAGTGAAGGTTTGCATCAGGCGATAGAGGCCAAAGAGAATGTGAAGATCGCCCGGGAGAATCAGACCCTGGCTACCGTCACTTTCCAGAATTACTTCCGGATGTATGATAAATTAGCGGGGATGACGGGAACCGCAGCCACGGAGGCCGAGGAGTTCAATGAGATCTATAAGTTAGATGTCGTAGTTATCCCTCCCAATAAGTCTTTAATAAGATACCAGTGGTCGGATGTGATATATAAGACAGAAGAGGAGAAGTTCAAGGCAGCGGTAGAAGAGATTATTAAGTTGCATAAAGAAGGCCGACCAGTACTAGTGGGGACAGTCTCCATTGAGAAGAGCGAGTATTTAAGTAATCTACTGCGAAGGAAGGGGATTCCTCATGAGGTATTGAATGCCAAGAACCATGAGAGGGAGGCCCACATCGTCGCCCAGGCAGGCCAGAGAAGTTCAGTGACCATCTCTACCAATATGGCGGGAAGGGGAACGGACATCGTCTTAGGAGAAGCGGTGGCCCAGATGGGTGGGCTACACGTCTTAGGGACAGAGAGGCATGAAGCAAGGAGGGTCGATAACCAGTTGAGGGGAAGGGCCGGGAGACAGGGAGACCCTGGCTCTTCAAGGTTCTACCTCGCCTTACAAGATGACCTTATGAGGCTCTTTGGTTCGGATCGCATCTCCTTCATCATGGATAAACTTCGCATCCCTTCCGATCAGCCTATTGAACATGCCCTGGTGACCAGGGCCATTACCACTGCCCAGAAGAGGGTGGAGCAGCGAAACTTTGAGATAAGAAAACACCTCTTAGAATATGATGATGTCATGGAGAAGCAGAGGGATTATATCTATAGAAGGAGAAGAGAGATTTTAGAGAAGGAAGACCAGAGCCAGACCATCAAGGAATGGATGGAGGGGATCCTGGATAGTGCTTTAGATACTCATATCCCGGAGAAGGCCCATCCCGAGGATTGGGATATTGAGGGATTGAATAGGGAACTTGGCCGGATATTTCCTATTGCTTTAAGAAAAGAGGATATCGATCTCTCCCGAATAACGAAAGAGGATTTGCAAAAAACACTCTGGAATGCTACTCTCAAATCCTATCAAGAGAAGGAGAAGAAAATTAGCCCGGAGAGTATGCGTGCCCTGGAGAGGGATATTATGCTCCACATCGTTGATTCCAGGTGGAAGGACCACCTCTATAATCTGGACCATTTGAAAGAGGGGATCGGCCTTCGGGCCTATGGCCAGAGGGATCCTTTAATAGAATATAAACACGAAACCTTTAACTACTTTACTACACTCTGTGAAGCCATTCCCCAAGAAACGATTGGGCTCTTATTTAAGGTTCGCCTACCAGGAGAAGCGCGCGAGAGAGAAGCGTCGGCTAAAAGGCACTTTGTCCATCAACGCTACTCAACATACGATATGGCAGAAGCAAAAGGGGAGGTTGAGCAGCCGGATATCAAGGGAGAGCCAGAGGCCAAGCCCCCTCCCTTTAAGAGGTCGGGAAAGAAGATTGGAAGGAATGAGCCCTGCCCCTGCGGAAGCGGAAAGAAGTATAAGTATTGCTGTGGAAAATAATGGCAAGCCACAAGCTGCAGGCTACAGGCCACAGGTTTGAAGCTTGCAGCCTGAAGCTTGGAGCATGAAGCACAAATTATGAGTCGATTCATACGCTATTGGGTGCCGGTGATTCTCTATGCCGGACTGATATTTACCCTTTCTTCTTTTCCTTTACCGCCACCAAAGGTCGAGATTCCTTTTATAGATAAGTTCATCCATCTGATAGAATATGGAATACTGGGCTTTCTCTTCTACCGTGCCCTGAGAGTTTCTAAGTTGGCAAAGCGGGTCTTCATCCTCGCCATTATCTTCTCTATTCTTTATGCCTTGAGCGATGAAATCCATCAATATTTTGTCCCTGGAAGAAACTGTGACCTCTGGGACTTAGCAGCCGATAGTTTGGGAATCGTTTTGATTGCTTTATATCTAAACCGCAAGCAGAATCCGGTGAGTTAGGTTGGCCAGTTTGCCGGTTTGCCAGTTAGCCAGTTGATTTGTCAACGCTTAACGCATCAACGCTTAACGCTTATTTAAAGGTATCGGAACTTCAATAAGTAAAAGACAGCGGAGAGCGAAGCGCGCTGTTATTTAAGGATAAACATGAAATACCGCTCAATGTTTCTGGCCATTCTTTCTGGGATACTATTAATCCTCATCTTTCCCAGGGCTGACTTGGAGTTTATTGCGTGGATAGCATTAGTTCCGCTCTTTCTGGCAATAAGAGGTAAAAGTCCAAAGAATGCCTTTGGCCTGGGCCTGCTTACTGGGTTGGTGAGCTTCTTAGGGATTTTCTACTGGATAACGATCGTTGCTCCGCTCATCGGTCTTTTTATTTTAGCCTTTTACCTTGCTCTCTACATCGCCCTCTTCTCTTTCCTTTATACTTTCTGTACATCACACATCACACATCACACATCACACATCCTTTTCGCTCCTCTTCTATGGGTTGCCTTAGAATACCTCCGGTCCACCTTCTTATCCGGCTTTCCCTGGGCTCT
>JAHIPW010000100.1 GCA_018903055.1 bacterium | reverse complement strand
CACTTTAATAGAGTTTAAGAACATTAAAGTCAATACTAAGATTCCAGATTCAGAGTTTGAGTTTGAGGTTCCCAAAGGAGTGGAGGTAGTGGAGCCCCTGAAATAGTAATCGGTGATCGGTGATCGGTGATCGGTGACGGGTAACGGGTTGCGGGTGACGGTAAAGGCAGAAACGGTGAATCAGGGAAACGGGGAAACGGTGAAAAGCAGAAAGTGAACATCGGATTTTAGGTATATTGTTTGGAGTTTTGAATTTGAAGGCAGTAATTGTTTATTTTTCCCAGACAGGGAATACAGAGAAGGTAGCCCGGGCTATTGCCAAGGGAATAGAAAACACAGATAATCCCTGTATCCTAATTCCCTTAAAGCGGGTCCTGCCTCGGCATTCTCTGTTCGCGGGCCCCTCCGCCCGGTGTAGATCCTCCCACTCACAGAGATCCGCCGAGTCACCCGCACAAGAAATAAAAATAGAGGAATTAAGAAATTATGATTTGATTGGTATCGGCACCCCGGTCTTCTACTTCCAGGAGCCCTGGAATGTAAGGGATTTTATCGAGAGACTCTCTTTCTTAAAAGATAAGTTGAGTTTTGTTTTCTGTACCCATGGTGGTCAGGATGCTAATACTTTAGCCCGCATGACGAAAGGACTGAAGGAAAGAGGTTTGTTAGTTTTAGGGGGATTAAGTACCAGGGGTTATGACTCTTTTCAGCCTTATATGGAGTTTGATTATAGCAAGGGCCATCCAGATGAAAAGGACCTAAAAGAAGCAGAAGAGTTTGGCCAAAAGATGGTCAAGAACTATGGATTAGTTAAAGAAACGAACCGATTGGATATCTTCCCGGAATTCAGGTTCAAATTTTCACTTTTGCATCTCGCCTCTCTATGGTTGACGAAGAAGAGAGTAAATAAACACCTACCAAAAATAGAAGTAGATGAAGAGAAATGCATTAAATGTGGCAAATGTGCTGAGATATGCCCGTCGGTAGTAATCGAGCTCAATCCTTATCCTATACGTAAGGAAAACTGTATTAGATGCTATTATTGCGAGAAGATATGTCCTCAGGGAGCAATCATTGTAAACTGGAGACCAACCAAGGGGCTCTTAGGTTTCTTTAGAATATGTGCTTGGCCGATGAGGGTACTGATAAAGAAAACGGGAAAGTGAGAAAGTGGGAAAGTGTGCAGGTGGGAAAGCAAGCAAATGACGAAGCCCGAAACCAGAATGACGAATCAATGCCCAATGATCAAATGTCCAAATGCCCAAACAAAAGAATTTTTAGGCATTGAGTCATTGAGACATTTTTTCGGATTTCGGATTTCGGGTTTTAAGTATGTTGCTTGGGATTTGTGATTTCCCCCTTTTCCCTTACTTACACCATTTGGACTTTGGACATTGGACTTTGGACTTTGGACATTTTATTAGAAAAAGGAGATTAAATGAAGTTAAAACTAATTGTTCCGGTAGCTGTAAAACAGAAAAGATGGACAAAGTATTTTGCCATTCCACCCTTGAACCTTCTCTATGTAGCAGCATTGACCCCGAAAGATGTGGAGATAACCCTTATCGATGAGCATATAGATAGAATCGATTTTGAAGAAGCGGTTGACCTGGTGGGGATTACCTCCCTTACCGCCACCGCCCCCCGGGCCTATGAAATTGGCGATGAATTCAAAAAGCGTGGGGTAAAAGTAGTCCTGGGTGGGATTCATCCTTCAACGCTTCCCGAAGAGGCCATCCAGCATGCGGATAGCATAGTCATTGGGGAGGCAGAGAATCTCTGGCCAGAGGTAATCGAGGATTTTAAAAAGAAAAGATTAAAAAAATTCTATCAGTCCTCACAGAAACCAAGTTTAGAAAACCTACTCCTTCCCAGAAGGGACTTACTCCAGGGGAAGAGATACCTGACCAAGAACTTCATCCAGACAACCAGAGGCTGCCCCTTTGACTGCGATTTCTGTTCCGTGACCAAATTCTTTGGCAGAAGACATCGTTTTCGACCAGTAGAAGATGTTGTAAAAGAGATCGAAAGCTTAGAAGGGAATTTTACTATTTTTGCTGACGATAATGTGGTTGCTCATAAGAAGTATGCTAAAGAACTCTTTAAGGCTTTAATTCCCTGTAAGAAAAGATGGTTCAGCCAGGCGGATTTAAGTATGGCTCAGGATGAGGAACTTCTCAAGTTGGCTGCTCAGAGCGGTTGCGAGGGGGTCTATATTGGGTTTGAGTCCTTATCGGACATTGGTTTAAAGAAGTTCAAAAAATACATCGATTTTAAGGATGCCATTAATAGACTAAAAAAGCATGGCATCCGGGTAGAAGGCTCCTTTATCTTTGGTTTTGATTCTGATGATAAGAGAGTATTTGAAAAGACTCTTAGATTTGCCCAGGAATTAAGGCTCGATGTAGCCACTTTCCATCTTCTAACCCCGTTACCCGGAACCCAACTCTATGAAAAGTTAGAGAGAGAGAATAGGATAGTGGTGCGGGATTGGTCAAAGTATAACTTATCAACAGTGGTCTTTCAACCCAAGCAGATGACCAGGGAAGAGTTACAAGAGGGGGTTCGTTGGACGATGAAGAAGTTTTACTCCCTCTTCTCTATGACTAAAAGGTTATTTCCTCCCCCCTTCAAGACTTTGCCCCATATTATTGCCTATAATCTGAGCCGCAAAGCCCATTTTTTAAAGTCGCTTAAAAAATGAAGTATCATGAGACTGAAATAAGAGTCAGGTTTAATGAGGTGGACCACTGGGGAATAGTCTGGCATGGACACTATATCAGCTACTTTGAGATGGGAAGGATTAATCTCGCCCGAAAGTTTGCTTTAACTCCTGCTGATTTTGCCCAGGTGGGTTACACTGCACCGGTAATTGAATTAAAATGCCAGTACAAAGAGCCCGCCAGGAATGACGAAGAACTCATTATTCACACTACCCTGGAGAGACCAAGCAAGGCTGCCCTAACCTTTAAGTATCAGATTCTAAGAAAAAGAGATAAAAAACTGTTGGTCGAAGGTGAAACCACCCAGGTCCTTCTTGATAAAAAGGGAGAATTGATCTTCGTTATTCCTGAAGAGATAAAGAAGAGGATTGATAGACTACTTATCTATTTAGAAAAATGACCAATGCAGAAAAGAGAGAATAGATATCGAGATATCCAGTATCCAGGATCCAGGATCCAGGATCCAGAATCCAGTTATGATGTCATTGTAATCGGCGCAGGAATCGGGGGACTGACCTGCGCTTCTTTGTTAGCCAAAGAAGACTTGAAAGTTCTAGTTGTGGAACAGGCTTCAAAGCCGGGAGGGTATGCTACTTCTTACCGAAAGGATGGTTTTACTTTTGATTCCTGCGTTCACTTTTTAGGTGGCTGTGGTAAAGAAGGAATAATTAGAAAACTTCTTCAAAAGTTAGAGGTGGAAGAAGAGATAAAATTCATTGAAGTCCAAGCTCCTATGGGAGTAATCCTGAATGACGAAAAAATATCCCTTCCGGTTAAAAAGCCTCCTGAGTTAGAAAAGACGCTTCAAAGAATCTTTCCCCAAGAAACTTCTCAGATACCAAAGTATTTTCAGACTTTAAGAAAGATTACTCAAGAGATTTTAGACCTTGTCTCTCCGTCGTTCTTTAAGTTCCTTCTCTTTCCCATAAGATATCCCCATCTCATAAGATATCAGAAGAGCACTCTGAAGGATTTACTCGATAGATACTTTACTAATTCCAAACTAAAGAATATCCTTTCCATTGCCCCCACCACTCTACCCCCTTCCCGAATCTCCTTATTCTTCATGGCTATAGTGACCATCCAGGGCCAGGAAGGCTTCTACTATCCTAAAGGAGGAATTCAGACTTTCAGCGATACTTTAGTAAAAGGATTAAAGAAACATAAAGGAGAACTATTACTCGAAACGTCAGTGACTAAAATCTTAGTGGAAAAAAGAAAGGTCTTTGGGGTTGAGTTAGCCAGTGGTAAGAGAATAAGAGCGAGATACGTTGTTTCCAACACTAATTTAGAGCAGACCTTTAATAAATTAGTGGGGAAAGAATATCTATCTCAGAAGTATATTAAAAAAATAGAAACCCAAAAGGTTTCTTTATCCGGTCTTATTCTTCATATAGCAACGGACTTAGACCTGAAGTCTTTGGGGTTAGGTTTTACTAATGCTATTCTTCCTCCCGATTTAGAGAAGGAGTTTGAAGCATTAAATAATGACCAGATGCCAGATGAATCGAGCCTCATCATTACCGTTCCATCTCTGGTAGATTCCACCCTGGCTCCAGAGGGGAAACATATCTTAAGCATCGTCGTTCCTGCTCCCTATCATTATGACTGGGAGAATAAGAAAGAAGAAGTGGCCAAGGAAATTATTAAACAGGTGGAGAAAGCAATCCCCAATCTTTCCTCACACATTATCTATCAGGATATTTCTACCCCCCGGACCTTAGAAAAGTATACCCTAAATACCGAAGGGGCGATGTATGGATTACAGGTGACCCCAGAGCAGTTTGGAATCAATAGGGTAAGTCAAAGGACACCAATAAAAGGTCTCTATTTAGCGGGCCACTATACCCGACCAGCGCATGGAATAGTGGGAGTGGCTATGTCTGGCCAGTTTGCCGCTCAAGCCATCTTAAAAAAGCGAAATGCGAAAGACGTTAAGCCCGTTTTGCCCGTTACGTCGGTTAGCCCGGAAAGAATAAAAACGGGTTTAACGGGTCAACGGGTTTAACGGTCCAACGCATCAACGCATCAACTAATTCCACCTGAAAAGAGGAATGGATGCGCGTATTCTTAGTAGATGCTCCCCATAAAATATGGCCGGCCCTGAGGGGCTGGGTGCCCAATCCCGGACTTCTTGCTATCGGCGCCTATATTGAGAACGATTTTGAGGTTAAAGTCTTAGATGGCACAGTCCTGGAGAGAACCTGGTTTGGCCTGGAGGAGATCATAAAAAGAGCTAAACCAGAGGTAGTGGGGATCACTACCATCAGCACCTGCTTTATCATCGATACCTTCAATGCCTGTCGCCTGATAAAGGAGGTCAGTCCCAAGACGACCATTGTTGCCGGAGGAACTCATCCTTCTTTGGTTCCCGAGGAGACCCTGAGGCTCTGTCCCGAGATAGACTATATTGTGGTAAGTGAGGGAGAGATTACCTTCCACGAGTTCTTGAAGACTTTTGAGAGGGGAGAGAGGGATTTTTCCGGAATAAAGGGATTGGCCTATCTGGATGGGGATAAGTTTGTCTATAACGGGGATAGAGCGTTGATTGAGGACTTGGATAGCCTGCCCCTGCCTGCCTATCATCTCTTCGATATGTACCATCCCTTATATCATATGGCTTCGGAAGGGAAAGATACCTTGCATGCTACCTTTAGCCGGGGTTGTTCCCATAGATGCACCTTCTGTTCCGAGACCGCCCTCTGGAAGCACAGAAGGAGAGGGATGAGCCCTAAAAAGATGGTGGATATCTTCCAGCATCTCAATGAGAAATATGGCCGGAAGACCTTCTTAATAGGAGATGACATCTTCAATTATGACCGCCAGGTCACCAAGGAATTTTGTGAGGAGATGATAAGAAGAAAGATAAAGGTGAACTATTGGTTTCAGAGCCGGGCGGATTATATCTTAAGGGATAAGGATCTCCTCCCTCTTTTAAAGAAGGCGGGATGCTTCCAGATTCTGATCGGAATAGAACATTATAGCCAGAAAGCATTGGATAGCTACCATAAAGGAACCACTATTGAGCAGAACCTAGAGGCCCTGAAGGCCGCCCGGAAGGAGGGTCTCTTCATTGTGGGAGCCATGATGATGGGTTGGTGGGAGGATGGCGAGGAAGGAATAAGGAGTCTCGACCGCTTCTGCCGTCCCTATGTAAGCCACTTTGGCCTGGGGATGCTTACTCCCATACCAGGTACCCCATTCTACAATGAGGCGAAGCGGTTAGGAAGGATTGAGGAGAAGGATTACTCTAAGTACGATCTTCTCCATCCCATTATGCCTACTAAGTATATGACCCGGGAGGAACTGGCTAACTTACAGTTGAACATGCATAGGCATTACTACTTCATTCCCTGGTTTCTCTGGCAGACCTTCTTCCATTTCCTTCCCGTGGTGAGGAAGGTCCATAAGCACATCCTAAGATATGCCTGGGATGTCTTCAAGCAGGAGGTCTTTGGCGCTAAGGGTTGGGTGCAACCAGGGTATATTACCTTCGAGGATTATAGGCAGGATAGGAAATGAAGACCGGGGTCATCTACTATGGCGGGATACCGAATTATTTTCCTCAGGGGCAATCAGGAAGATTACTCCTGAATGAAGAGGGACTGATCTTTAGGGGTCCCCACATAGATTCTTACCATATTCCCATTTCCAGAATTAGAGGGGCTTCGGTAATCAAGGAATATATCCATGTAGTCTTTGTGGTCATTCTGGCCATTGATTATTTCGATGGAAAGGGGGGCCAGCGTACCCTGAAAGTGCGTATCCGGGCCATCGGCTGGCCCTGGGTACTTAAAAGATCCAACCTATGGATAGAAGAGATAAATAGGCGCATAAAGAAAAAATGAAACTTCTATTAATTTTTCCTATGGGGAAGGGCAGGATGATGGGCAAGCATTCCCACTTTAAACTTGCACCCCTAACCTTGCCTCATATTGCTGGCCTAACCCCGGGGGATGTTGACATCCAGATTATTGATGAGTTAGTGGATGAGGTTGACTTTGATGCCGATGTCGATTTAGTCGGCCTATCTGTCCTTACTCCCTTAGCTCCTCGGGCCTATGAGATTGCCGATAGGTTTAGAAAGAGGGGAATAAAGGTGGTCCTGGGCGGGGTGCATATCACTATGTGTCCTCAAGAAGCGGCTCTCCATGCTGATGCCCTGGTCTTAGGAGAGGCAGAGGAGACCTGGCCAAAGCTAATCGAGGACTTTAAAAAAGGGCGACTTCAAAAAATCTATCGCTGTCTCAGGCCCCCTGACTTGAAAGGACTTCCCCTGCCGAGATGGGACCTATTGAAGATGCGATATCTTCCTACTTATATTGTCCAGACAACCAGAGGTTGTCCCTTTGATTGTGAGTTCTGTGCGGTAACCACCTTCTTTGGCGGTAAATATAGAACGCGGCCGATAGAGGAAGTAGTGAATGAAATCAAGACCTTAATAGAGAGTAAAAGACAGCGCAGCCCTTTAGGAGATATCTTTTTCTTCACAGATGATAATATCTTTTCTAATCCTTCCTATACCAAAGAGTGGCTAAAAGAAATAACACCCTTTAAAATAAAGTGGCTCTGTCAGGCGCCCATTACTATGGCCTGGGATGAGGAACTACTCAAAATTAGTGCAGAGAGTGGCTGTATTGGAGCCTTGATTGGTTTTGAAACCCTATCCCAGAAGAATATTGATAAGATGGGAAAGAAGATTAATAGAGTAAAAGAATACGAGGAAGCAATAAAAAGGATTCATTCCTATGGAATAAAAATGATCGGTTCCTTTATGTTTGGATTGGACGATGACAATAAAGAAATCTTCGAGAGAGTGGTGAGGTTTATGGAGAAGAACCACATCGATGTTCCGGGGAT
>JAHIPW010000099.1 GCA_018903055.1 bacterium | reverse complement strand
GATTAATATTTAATCATCAACGGCGGAGAACGAAGTGCGCCGTTTAATATTAAGCATTGACACGGATAAATCAGTGATCATCCGTAAAGAATCCGTGATTATCCGTGTGTAAAAGGAGGTGTTAATATGGCCATTAAACCATTAGGAGATAGAGTGCTGGTAAAGCCTCTGGAGCCCAAAGAGGTAAAGAAGGGAGGAATCATCATTCCCGATACTGCTAAGGAGAAGCCCCAGGAAGGAAAAGTGGTTGAGGTAGGAAAGGGAAAGATGCTTGAAGATGGAAAAGTTGTCCCCTTAGAGGTGAAGAAGGGAGACAAGGTTCTTTACAGTAAGTACGGAGGAACAGAGATAAAGTTAGAGGGCGAGGAATATCTCATCTTAAAGGAAGAGGATATCCTGGCAATCATAAAGTGACACGAATATACGCGAACTGGAAAGCAGAGATAGAATAAAACAGGACACGAATCAACACGAATAATCACGGATCTTTTACAGATGGTCACGAATTCATCCGTGCTAATCCGTATTGTTATCCGTGCTAATCCGTGTATGAAAAGGAGGAAGTAAAGATGGCGAAGCAGATGAGTTTTAGTGAGGAAGCAAGACATTCCTTACAGAAGGGAATTGATACTTTAGCGGGAGCAGTAAAGGTGACTTTGGGACCAAGGGGAAGGAATGTCTGTTTGGATAAGAAGTTTGGTGCTCCTACCATAACCAAGGATGGAGTTACCGTAGCTAAGGAAATTGAACTTGAGGATCCCTATGAAAATATGGGGGCTCAGATGGTGAAAGAGGTGGCGGAGAAGACTAGTGATGTAGCAGGTGACGGAACGACTACCGCTACTATCCTGGCCCAGGCGATATTTAGAGAGGGTTTGAAGAATGTTACTGCTGGCGCTGACTCCATGGCCTTGAGGCGGGGAATCGAAAAAGCGGTGAAGAAAGTTATCGAGGAACTAAAGAAACTCTCTAAACCCATCAAAGAAAAGACCAGGATCGCTCAGGTGGCAGCCCTGGCCGCCAATAATGATGCTGCCGTTGGAGAACTTATCGCTGAGGCCATGGAGAAGGTGGGAAAGGATGGAGTGATTACGATAGAGGAAGGCAAGGGCGCGGCTACAGAATTAAAGGTGGTAGAGGGAATGCAATTTGACCGGGGTTATCTCTCCCCTTACTTCATCACCGATGCCGAAAAGATGGAGGCCGTCTTAGAAGAACCCTATATCCTGATTTATGAGAAAAAAATCTCAACAATAAAGGACATGCTTCCCCTCCTGGAGAAGATCGCTGGATTGGGCAGACCTTTCTTAGTCATTGCCGAAGAGGTAGAAGGAGAAGCCTTAGCTACCCTGGTAGTGAATAAACTGAGAGGAACCTTCAGTTGTGTTGCGGTAAAGGCTCCGGGATTTGGTGATAGAAGAAAGGCCATGCTTGAAGATATCGCTACGCTTACCGGGGGAAAGGCAATTACTGAGGATTTAGGAATAAACCTGGAGAATGTCAAGGTAGAGGATTTGGGCACGGCGAAGAGAGTCACCATCGATAAGGAGAATACCACCATTATTCAGGGAGCAGGTGAGAAAGAGGCCATCAAGGGAAGAGTAGCCCAGATAAAGAGAGAGATCGAGACCAGTGATTCCGACTATGATAAGGAGAAACTCCAGGAAAGATTGGCCAAGATCGCTGGGGGAGTAGCGGTAATCAATGTCGGGGCCTCTACCGAGGTGGAGATGAAGGAGAGGAAGGCCCTGGTTGAGGATGCCTTACATGCCACCCGCGCGGCAGTTGAAGAAGGAATTGTTCCTGGAGGAGGAGTGGCCCTCCTGAGGTGTATACCGGCTCTCGATGAACTCAAATTAGAGGGGGATGAACAGATAGGAGTGAACATTATTAAGAGAACCTTAGAGGAACCTATAAGGCAGATTGTGAATAATGCTGGGCTGGAGGGCTCCATCGTTGTTCAGAAGGTAAAGGGAGAGAAGACGAATGTGGGATACGATGTGGTTGCCGATAAGTATCGGGATATGCTCCAGGCAGGGGTGATAGATCCTACGAAGGTAACCCGCACCGCTTTAGAGAATGCTGCCAGCATCGCTGCTCTCTTGATTACCACGGAGGTCTTAATTACCGATATCCCGGAGAAAGAAAGACCAATGCCACCCATGTCCGGTGGAGGGATGTCTCCCTACTAAAAACAGTGATCGGTAATCGGTTGCGGTTGCGCAACTTGTTACGATCATCGTTGAACGTCTATGGTTATGTGAAAATAGAAATTAGTTGTTGGAAAACCGAAATCAGTAGGGAAAACAGAGAACGGAAAAGCACTGATTTCAAATTTCCGATTTCGCTACAGTTTTCAAATTTCTGTCAACAGTTCTCCGATTTTAGACTGACGCAACCGAATAACGTAAGACGAAACGAGCCTCGCAACCGAACAACGGTAACCGAGAGAAAAGCAGGGTTTCTATTTAGGCAAGACCCTGCTTTTTGTTTGGAGGTTTTAAATGGCTTTTACCAAGAAGGAGTGGCAGCAGTTCTACCAGAGGAATCCAGACTTTCCGGCTACTGATGCTATGTGCCGGGGATTAGAGAAAAAAGCAACTGAAGAAAGAATCAGTCTGGATGAGGCCTGGAAGAGAATGGGGAAGAAGGAAGAATGACGGCGCGCTTCGCTCTCCGCCGTCTTTTGCTTATGAAAGTTCCAGTACCTCAAAATGACGGCGCGCTTCGCTCTCCGCCGTCTTTTGTTTATTGAAATTCCGATACCTCAAAATGAGTCTTCGTGGCTGACGCCACTGGAAGCCTCTTTTACTTATTGAAGTTCCAATACCTCAAAATAAGAACCTGACTTCGTCAGAACCTTGTTTCTCGATTACGCTCAAAATAGGCTACCAATAGCGGGGATCAAACTCCGAGGGGGGAATATAGAGGATATCAGCATAGCCCCGGCGCAATAAATCAGCATTCAAGGAATTTTGAGGTATTTTACTTTTGGTAGAAGGAAGGTAGACCAGGGCCAGAGTCCTTCCGTAGTAATCAACCGGACTTTCATCATCTATATCTAAAAAGACCGTCTTTTCTAAACATCTCTCCATGACAAACTTCTTTGCTTCTTGCCCTCCCGGCTCATCCTTTCCTTTATCTCCATGCTTTATTTCCGGGGTATTGATTCCTACAAATCTTATTTTATCTTTTCTTCCGTCCTTTAATTTTACATAGATAGTATCCCCATCAGCTACAGCGTAACAGTAGGCAATGATGAGCCCCTTAGGAATCCTTTCTGAGGCGGCAGGTGCACTTCTTGGCTCTCCTTCCATGACAAAGGTATCCGGGATTCCATCCCCGTCGGTATCAATCTTTTTCATAACAGGTTTTGCTTTTGCCACCGAGACTTTTTTCTCTACCTTAGGCTCAACCACTGGTGGGGGCGCCTCTTCTGGCTCGGTTGGCCTCTCCTTCAAAGAAAGAAAGAAATTCTTAACCTGAGGCTTCTTGCTGACAAAGAAGGCTCCTCCACCAAGGAGAGCCACTATAATGAGAAAAACTAAAAAACGCTTCATAGCAACCACCAAAGCACCTGTCTGCCAACGAGGCAGGCAAAATAACGGCGCGCTTCGCTCTCCGCCGTCTTTTGCTTATTGAAGTTCCGATACCTCAAAATTAAACTTAAAAACGCAGAATTTTCTTTTCTATGTGTTAAATTAACATACTATCTTTCGTTTGTCAAATTAAGAATGATTACGATGATGCGAATTAACGATTATGGTGATAAAATCTCCAATGGGATTAGAATCCTATGCTTTCAATATCACTGCCAATGCTTAATATTAAACGGCGCACTTCGTTCTCCGCCGTTGATGATTAAATATTAATCAATTTGATGCTCTCTAGGATGCCAGCGCAGCGCATCCTGAATCTCGTCTTCAATATCACTGTAATCCCTGCTCATTCTGACTTTTTCAGAAATCTCAAGAAAGATAATGATACCAATTATGCTTGTCAATGCTCAGAGAGCGCTTAAAATTCTAAAGAGCCTTTAAGATACCAATTTTTTCTTATAACCCCAAGATTTTTTTTGGGGCTTTTTTCTTCGAGGGGCAAAACTAAAAAAAGGACTTGCCCCGTTAGAAATTTTGTGGTATCATTTACTCAGTGAAAGCTTTACTAAACCACCTAATCTTTTCCAGCGGAATTTTGAGGCATCGGAACTTCAATAAGCAAAAGACGGCGGAGAGCGAAGCGCGCCGTTATTTTGATGAAGACAAGTTCTAACGGGGTAAAAGTAGAAAGCAAGAGGTATTAAAATGGTTGAGCATGCCCACTTCGTCCATCTTCATGTCCATACCGAGTACAGTCTCTTAGATGGTGCCTGTCGCCTGAAAGACCTGGTGAAGGCCGCTCGTGACTATCGCATGCCGGCTTTAGCCATTACGGATCATGGGAATATGTTCGGAGTCATCGATTTCTATCGAAAGGCCATGGCTAGAGGGGTAAAGCCCATCATTGGTTGTGAGGTCTACGTTGCTCCCAAATCGCGGCTTGAGAAGTCTCTAAAACCCGGAAAAGAGGCCTTCTACCATCTAGTGCTCTTAGTGAAGGATGAGAGAGGTTATAAGAATCTGGTGAAGCTTGCCTCTATCGCTTACTTAGAGGGCTTCTACTATAAACCAAGGGTGGATAAGGAGGTCCTGGCTAAGTATCATGAGGGGATAATTGCTTTATCCGGTTGCCTGAAGGGAGAGATTCCTACCCTCATCCTGGATAATAGGATAGGGGAGGCGAAGAGGGTGGCTTTGGAGTATAGGGATATATTTGGGCAAGAAAATTTTTTCTTAGAGCTCCACGATCACGGAATAGAGGAGCAGAAGGGGGTAAATAGGGAACTGATCTCTATGGGAAGGGAACTGGGAATTCCCCTGGTAGCCACGAATGACTGCCACTATATAAGAAAAGAGGATGCTCCGGCCCACGATATCCTCTTATCCATCCAGACCGCCACCACCATCGATGACCCCAACCGCCTCAGGTTCTCCACAGAGGAGTTCTATCTCAAGTCCCCTCAAGAGATGGGGGACCTCTTCCACCAGACCCCGGAGGCCCTGGAGAATACGGTAAGGATTGCAGAAAGGTGCAACCTGGAGCTTGAGTTTGGGAAGACCCATCTCCCCCACTATGAACCGCCGGAAGGCCGCGACTTGGATGGCTACTTAAAGGAGCTCTGCTACCAAGGCCTAAAGAGAAGGTATTCCGGAGTTACTCCGGAGCTAAAGAAAAGGCTGGAGCATGAACTAAAGATAATTAAGGATACCGGTTACACTTCTTACTTTTTGATTGTCTGGGATTTTGTCCAGTTTGCCAAAAGTAAAGGGATTGCCGTTGGTCCCGGGCGGGGTTCTGCCCCGGGGAGTCTGGTGGCATACTCTCTGGGCATTACCAGTCTCGATCCCCTAAAGCACGACCTCTTATTCGAACGCTTTCTAAATCCTGAGCGGGTGACCATGCCCGATATCGATATCGACTTCGCTGATGATAGACGGGATGAGGTCATTAGTTATGTGGTAGAAAAGTATGGAAAAGAAAACGTAGCCCAGATCATCACCTTTGGGACCATGAAGGCCCGGGCGGTGATTCGGGATGTGGGAAGAAGCCTCAAGATTCCATATTCTGAAGTGGATCGGATTGCCAAGCTCATTCCTCCCGAGATAGGCATGACCATAGAGAAGGCCTTGAGAACCGTTCCCGAACTAAAGGGTATAGTTCAGAAGGGCGAGAAAGTGAAGAGGCTGGTTGATGTCGCAAAATCATTGGAGGGCATAGTACGCCATGCCTCAACCCACGCTGCGGGAGTAGTCATCTCCAAGGAATCTCTGACGAACTATGCCCCCCTCTTTAAGGGAGCGAAGGGTGAGATCGCCACCCAGTATGCCATGGGGCCCCTGGAGGCCATCGGGCTACTCAAGATGGACTTCCTGGGCCTACGCAACCTTACTGTCATGGGCCATACCCTAAGAATACTAAAGGAGAAAGAGAATGTCGAGATCGATATGGACAAAATCTCTTTGGATGATGAGAAGACATTCGATCTCTTAAAGAGAGCCCATACGGTTGGGGTATTCCAGATAGAGTCTTCTGGGATGAGGGACCTCTTGAAGAAACTCAAGCCAGAGGAATTCTCGGATATTGTTGCTTTAATCGCCTTATATCGACCAGGTCCCATGGGAAGTGGTATGACGGATGACTTCATCAGGAGGAAGCATGGCCTCATCCCCATTAAGTATCTCCATCCCCAGTTAGAGCCTATCCTGAAGGATACCTATGGGGTAATCTTATATCAGGAACAGGTAATCAGAATTGCCCATGAACTGGCAGGATTTTCTCTATCCAAGGCAGACCTTTTAAGACAGGCCATGGGGAAGAAGATCTCCGTGCTTTTGGATCAGCAGAGGAAGGAGTTTGTAGAGGGAGCAATAAAGAATGATATAAGCAAAAGTATTGCCAATAAAATCTTTGACCTCATCTCCCACTTCGCCGGTTATGGCTTCAATAAATGTGTCATTGGTAGCACAGCGTTGGTGGATGCTGAGACTGGACAGTCGGTAACTGTGGAGGACCTTTATAGAAAAGGCGGACAAATGATTATCCTAAGTTGTGATAATGATTTGAAGATAGTAAAGCGCCGCGTAGTTTCTACTATGCGAAATGGGTATAAACCTGTTTTCAAAGTTACCACTGCCCTAGGAAAGGAAATCGTAGTAACGGATAATCATCCATTCCTTACTATAGAAGGCTGGAAAGAGTTAAGGAACATTACTATTGGTGAAAAAGTAGCCATTCCCCGCATCCTTCCGGTAGTTGGCCAAAATAGGTGGGAAGAATATAAACTGATTGTCCTGGCAGGCATATTGGCAGAAGGCAATACCTGCCATCCCAGCGGCTTTTACTACTACAATAACAATCAAGCCCAGATAGAAGACTTCATAAAAAACCTGAAGCAGTTTGATAATACAAAACCAACCCTCACAATACGGGATGACGGTCGATGTGAAGTATATGCTGGTACAGGAAAAGATACGAAGTTTACTATAGGACAGGTTCCTTGGAATAAAGGTTTAACTAAGAGAAGACGTTTAAAGGAAAGGAAGAATAAAAGACCAGAAAAATCAGGTGCCAGGATATGGATTGAAAATCTCGGATTACAAAATAAAAAGGCACCGGAAAAGTTTATTCCTTCTGAAATTTTTTCTCTCACCCTAGATAACCTTGCTTTATTCTTAGGTAGGTTATGGTCTGGAGATGGATTCCTTTTTTCCAAGTCCAACACCATCCCTTTCTATGCTACTTCATCGAAGCGCTTAGCTTATCAGGTCCAGGATCTTTTACTCAGATTTGGTATTCTAAGCCGAATAGCCTTTAAATCTTTTAAATACAGAGGAAGTATAAAACAGGGATATGCTGTATATTTACGAGGGAGAAAGAGCCTTCTACTTTTTCTAGATAAAATTTCCCCTTATCTCATCGGCAAAAATAAAGAAATAGAAGCCTTATT
>JAHIPW010000098.1 GCA_018903055.1 bacterium | reverse complement strand
CAGATTACGACATCTATGCTTCCCGTTCCATCACTTATCTTTAAGGTACGACCCTTGGCCTCCTTAAAGACATAGACACTGGTTATGGTGCCTTTTAGGGTCTCCCACTGACCAACTGAGGCCTGGGTGATGCTCGATATCGGGGTTGTCCGGACAGGGATCTTCCGCATCGCAGGTGCCCTAGGTGCTGCGGCGGGAGCAATGGCCGGAGCGGCCGTGGTTCCTACCATGGCGAAGGTATCGGGAATCCCATCCCCATCAGTATCCACTTTCTTAAGCTCCGGCTTTGCTGTCACCTGGGGAGGAGGGGCAACAACTTTCTCCTCTATCGGCACCTGGGTTACTGGAGTTAATGGAGCAACGGCTGGAAGGGCAGCTGGAGCAGCTCCTAATATCTGAATATCCCCTGGGCTTTTTGGTTTTATCTGGAGGTTCTCCCGGTAACTCCCGATCTCTCCCGAGACCTGAATCCTTACTCCTTTAACAAGAGAATCTCTCTGGGGTATCTGGTTGTAGAGATCTTTCCAGATTACGACATCTATGCTTCCCGTTCCATCACTTATCTTCAGGGTTCTTCCCTTCGCTTCACTAAAAATCCGGACAGAGGTTATCGTTGCTTGGAGGATTGCCCTCTGGCCAACGGAGGCCTGAGTGATGCTATTGACGGAGGTAATGCCTGCGGCGGGAACTACAGTGGGAGCGGCCTCAGCCATTTCCTCTGGGGGAGCCATCTCTTCTAAGGGGACCATTTCCTCAAGGGGGACCAACTCCTTCTTCCCCAGTTCCACTTCCTCCGGTCGCTGGCGACATCCTGCCAGAAGAGTGAGACCCAGAGCTAAAATCCCCACTAAGATAATGATTCTTTTCACCCCGTTAGAGACTTGTCCCGTAGGCTTGTCGTATGGGATAGATCGCCTAAGGCGACCGTAACTATTTATTACCTTCATTTGAACCTCCTTTATCCTTCTCATTTTTTTATTTATATCCATCAATATCTTTTAGTATCTCTAACGGGGTTCATTCTCTTTCCCTCCTTTGTAATCGCCGAAATGCAGAATTTAACACAGAAACGCAGAGCAGATGTCAGATATCAGTTTGTTTTGCAGTAAATTATTGCAGATTTTATCGGCAATCTGAGATCTGAAGACTGAAATCCGACATCTCCTTAAGTGCCTAATTCCCAGGACTTAAGATATCTCTCTTGTTCTTTGGTCAATCTATCTATCCTTATCCCTAAGGATTTGAGTTTCAACCGGGCAATCCTTTTATCTATCTGGGAAGGAACAGGGTATACCTTCTTCTTTAGAGCCTTCTTCTTTACCAGATATTCAACAGACAAAGCCTGATTGGCAAAGGACATATCCATTACTGTGGGAGGATGCCCCTCGGCACAAGCTAAGTTTACCAGTCTTCCTTCCCCTAAGAGATTGATCCTCTTTCCCCCGGGAAGGATATATTGATCGATCGCTCCCCTTATACTTCTCTTCTTTTTGGCCATTCTTTCTAAGGCAGGGATATTTATCTCAACATTGAAGTGACCAGCATTGGCAACGATTGCCCCGTCCCTCATTGCCCGGAAGTGTCTTTTATCAATGAGGCCTATATCTCCACTTGCAGTAACGAAAATATCCCCGACTCTCGCCGCTTCGTTCAGGGGCATCACCTGATAGCCATCCATAGAGGCCTCCAGGGCTTTTAAGGAATCTACTTCAGTGACGATTACCCTGGCCCCCATCCCTCTGGCTCTCATGGCGATTCCCCTTCCGCACCAGCCATAACCACAGACCACAAAGTTGCTGCCTGCCAAGAGTCTATTCGTTGCCCGCAGTATACCATCTATGGTTGACTGTCCCGTCCCATACCTATTATCGAAGAAATGCTTTGTCTGAGCATCATTTACGGCGATGATGGGATATCTCAATATCCCCTTATTTGCCATACTCCTTAATCTAATTACTCCGGTAGTCGTCTCCTCCGTTCCTCCAATAATACCACGGTGAACGGTGAACGGTGAACGGAGAACGGTAGCAACGAGATCAGCTCCGTCATCCATAGTAATCTGAGGTTTGATATTTAGAACGCTTTTAATATGATGATAATAGATCTTGTTATTCTCTCCCCGAATGGCAAAGACACCGATTCCATCGTGTTTAACTAAGGAAGCGGCTACATCATCCTGGGTAGAGAGGGGGTTAGAAGCACAGAGATAAGGGGTTGCTCCTCCGGCTTTCAGGGTCTGCATCAAAACCGCGGTTTCACTCGTCACATGTAAGCAGGCAGAGATTTTCAAGCCCTTCAGGGGCTTCTTCTTTCTGAACTCGTCTCTAATGAGATTCAAGACCGGCATCTCCCCCGCGGCCCACTCGATACGCTTCTTTCCTTTATCTGCTAACTTAATGTCCTTAATATGGTATTTCATTCTACAACCTCCCCGTATAATATGTTACTACGTCTGGCAAAAGCCAGACTGTTACTATCGGTTACTACATCCGACTAAAGTCGGACTGTTACTAACGGTTACTTTTACCTTAATCACTGGTAACTGTTAGTAACTGTTTAGTAACCAATTAGTAACGGTTCGTAACCTTTTTCATATTACTGCATCACTCACTTAGGTCCTCAAAATGGGTCATTCTCTTAAACTCCCGATACCTTTCGATAATCTCCTTATCCTTTAATCTTTCAAGTCTTTTTACACTGAAATCCTCCACATTATAGGAGGCCATAATGCTCCCATAGATCATGGCCTTCCTCATATTTTCCTCACTCAAGTCATTGGTATAGGCCAGGAATCCCAAGAATCCTCCGGCAAAGCTATCTCCAGCACCAGTGGGATCATTGATGTCCTCTAAAGGGTATCCGGGAACAGCGAAATGGGAATTCTTACTCCACATCAGAGCCCCATGCTCCCCCTTCTTTATGATTACCTTCTCTGGACCCATCTTCAGTACCCGGCGCGAGGCCTTGAAGAGGTTATGCTCTCCGGTCAACTCCCTGGCCTCTGAGTCATTTAAGAGAAGAATGTCTACCCCTTTCAGAGTAAGGAGTAGTTCTTTCCTCTTCTTCTCAATCCAGTAGTTCATGGTATCGCAGAGAACGAGCTTGGGCTTCCTGACCTGCCTCAAGACAGAAAGCTGTAATTGGGGATCGATATTGGCTAAAAAAAGATATTCTATTTTGTTATATTCTTCCGGTATCTTGGGGCGAAAGGTGCGGAAGACGTTCAGCTCGGTCCTCTGGGTATGGGCCTGATTCAGATCGTACTCATAGTAGCCTTTCCACCGGAAGGTCTTACCCTTCTTTATCTCCAGCCCCCTAATATCGATTCCCTTTCCCTTAAAGTGATCTAAATACTTTCTGGGAAAGTCGCTTCCCACCACTGCCACCATACTCACCTGGGTATAGTGATGGGCGCTCAGGGCAAAGTAGGTAGCACTACCTCCCAGGGTCTCTTTAACCTCTCTGAAGGGGGTCTTTACAGTATCTAAAGCAACGGAACCCACTACCAGAACACTCATTCCTACCTCTTGTTTTTGGTTAGCCGGTTTTCCGGTTATAAAAACTGGCTCACTGGCTCACTGGCTCACTGGCTCACTGGCTTACAGTCCAGCTTCTTTGCGCAATGTCTCTGCTTTGTCCCTCTTCTCCCAGCTGAAGCCTTCCTCTTCCCTTCCCATGTGGCCATAGCAGGCGGTCTTCCTATAGATGGGTCGCCAGAGGTCGAGCTCCCCGATGATCCCCTCTGGGGTCAGTAAGAAGTGCCTCTTCACCAACTCCACGATTCTCTTTTCATTAATCTTTCCTGTACCATAGGTGTCAATCATGACCGAGACCGGATCCTTGACTCCAATGGCATAGGCCAGTTGAACACAACATTCATCCGCTATCCCCGCCGCCACCAGGTTCTTGGCGATATATCTTGCCATATAGGAGGCAGACCTATCAACCTTGGTGGGGTCCTTTCCGCTGAAGGCCCCTCCCCCATGCAAAGCTCTTCCTCCATAGGTATCGACAATGATCTTCCTTCCCGTCATTCCGGTATCAGACTTGGGGCCACCGGTGAGAAACTTCCCAGTGGGATTGACCAGATACTTTGTCCTCTTATCCAGAAGTCTCCCTGGAATGACTGCCTTTATAACCTTCTCGATTAACTCTTCCTTTGCCTCATCCGTTATGTGGGTCTTCTTAACATTCAGGATCTTCTCTGTATGTTGGGTAGAGAGAACCACAGCATCCACACGAACCGGCTTGCCATCCTGGTACTCTACAGTGACCTGGCTCTTCCCATCTGGCCCAAGATAGTCCAGGACCCCCTTCCTTCTCACCTGGGCTAACCTTTTAGTCAATCCATGAGCAAGCATAATGGGCAGGGGCATAAGTTCTTTGGTCTCTTTGCAGGCGTAGCCGAACATAGCACCCTGATCTCCAGCTCCTCCGGTATCCACTCCCAGAGCAATATCGGGGGATTGCCTTCCAATGGCATTCAGTATGGCGCAGGTCTCATGCTCAAAGCCAAACTCTGGCCTGACATAGCCAATATCTTTAATCAGGTTGCGCACCAGAAGAGGAAGATCGACATAGCATTTAGTAGTAATCTCCCCTCCCACTACAATCAATCCCACAGTGACAAAGGTCTCACAGGCCACCCGGCTTCCTCTCTTACCCCCTCTTTTTTTACGATAGGGAGAGAGGTGATATCTAAGATCGTATCTTAGAATCTCGTCTAATACTGCATCCGAAATCTGATCGCAGATCTTATCTGGATGTCCCTCGGTCACACTCTCTGAAGTAAATAGATGTCTCTTCATTCTTATCTCCTCTTATAATATGTTACTACGTCCGGCTGAAGACCGGACTGTTACTATCGGTTACTACATCCCTCGATATTTATCGGGGGATTGTTACTAACGGTTGCTTTTGTAACTCTGCCTGCCGGCAGGCAGGCATTGGTAACCGTTGGTAACCTTTAGTAACTGCTAGTAACTTTCTTCATATTACCGTATCACTTCCCGATAGTTTAAATCTGCCTCTTTTAGGGATTCCAGGCTTCCGATATCATACCACTTCTCTTTGAAGACAAAGCCATAAACCTCTTCTTCCTCAGCTAACCATTGGATATAGAATCCTGGAGCATCGGAACTTCTCTTCTCCTTGAGGTAGGTTGCGATAAGGCTTAAATCTTTCCTGGAAAAGAGATATAAGCAGGTGGCGATCAGGGTAGAGGCAGGGCAGGAAGGCTTTTCTTTAAAGTTAACGATCCTCTGATTCGCATCTATGGTCGCCACCCCATACTTCTTGGCCCTCTCTTTATCTCCAATATCATAAAGAGCGATACAGGGAGCCTTCTTCTCCTGAAAGAATCGAATGAACCTGGAAAGGTCGAATTCGAAGAGGTTATCTCCAGCAATGATTAGAAGGTCATCGTCGATTCTTTCCT
>JAHIPW010000097.1 GCA_018903055.1 bacterium | reverse complement strand
GGGAAATCTGAAAACTGTAGGGAAATCAGAAATCTGAAATCAGTATTTTTCGGTTTTCTGTTTTCGGTTTTCTCTACTGATTTCCGTTTTCTAATAACCGATTTCTGTTTTCTCTGAGCCACTTAATTACACGGTTCACTGATTCATTGGGCAACGATCGCAATTCCTGCCTCATCAGCCATTTCGATGAGTCGCTCTCTATCCAGAAGGATGGTCTTTCGAGCATCAATGGCCAGGCAGGAGGCATTAACCTCTTTCAATACCTTTAAGGTTTCGGTACCTACTACAGGTAGATCGAGCTTTATCTCGCCTTCTTCTCTAGCGACCTTGACCACCACCGCTTTCTCCTTTGCCAGTCTTCCACCCCTTCTTATGGTCTCATCCGTCCCCTCAGCACTTTCTACGGCCAAAACGACCCTATTTTTAACTACCACGGTTAGAGAGCTCATCTTCAAGACCTCTGTCATCTTGTCGGCCACTTTCTTGCCAAATTCGACATCCCGCATCTCATCCTGGGAAGGAGACCGCTTAGTGAGCATTCCCTCTTGAGGAATGAGAGGGGAGAGAAACTCCCGAGGATCGGCTACCCTTATTCCTACTCGGGCCAACTTCTCCCTTAGGGCGCCTAATAAAGAATCGTCGCTCTTATCCTTTAGACTGGTAAGAAGGGACCTTGCCTCATCATCTAATTTGAGATTAGTGAATAGAGACTCCTTTGATATTCTCCCTACCATAGCTAATTCTTCAATTCCCTCTTCTTTTAATATCTTGATTAACTTCTTAAGCTCTCCCAAGCCTACCCAGTAAACCTTCTCTATCTCTCTTTCTATCCCTGGGGAAACCTCGCCCTTTATACCAATTGCTACCACTTCTCTTCCCTCTTTCCGAAGGGCCCGAATGAAAAAGAGGGGAAACTTCCCCTTCCCGGCAATGAGTCCAATCTTCTTCACCCCGCCCCTCCTTTTACATTCATCCCGCTCCTACGAGTAGGGGCGGGATTCAAACAAATAATTTTTATCAGGGAAAAATCTACTATTTCAAGCTTTTCAGTCTTAAAATTATCAATCTTACGAGGGGCGGGGTTCACTTGCATATTCCTCTTTTACTCGTTTTTAAAAACTCCAAAAGATGTTTTATAGAATCTGTCTTTTCTAACTCTTTTTCAATTCTCTTTATTGCTTGGGAGAGGTTGAGTTTGGAACGGAAGATGAGGCGGAAAGCCTCTTTTAGAATAGAGATTTCTCTATTGGAGAAGCCGTGCCTCTTCAGCCCGATAGTATTTATTCCCGATACCCGCAAGGGATCTCCAGCACCTATGGTATAGGGGATAACATCCTTACGCACCGGAGAAAGCCCTCCGATCATAGCATATGTCCCGATCCGAACATGCTGATGAATAGCCACTATTCCTCCAATAATAGCATAGTCTTCAACGGTCACATGGCCCGCCAGAGTAGCGACATTGGCCATGGTAACTCCGTTCCCAATTCGGCAATCGTGAGCAATATGACTGTAGGCCATAACGAAGTTATTATTACCAATTCTCGTTATTTTCCCCCCTTTCTTTGTTCCGCGATTAATGGTCACAAACTCCCGGATGATGTTATTCTCTCCAATTACCACTCTTGTCTTCTCTCCCTTATATTCCAGATATTGAGGAGGAGTGCCGATGGCGGATTGACCAAGAATCTTACACTTCTTCCCGATCTTTGTCCAGCCATCAAGGAAGCAGGAGGGACCGATCTGGCAGTTATTTTCAATCTCAACATTCTCCCCCACAATAGTATAGGGACCGATGGAGACTCCCTTTCCAATCTTTGCTTTCTTATGGATAATGGCTGTCTTATGGATCTTCATTTTGTTAAGCCTCCTAAGTAACTAACAACCAGATATCAGATCTCAGAAGTCAGATATCAGATGTTAGAAATTAGATGTCAGAAGTCAGATGTCAGATATCAGATTGTTTCGCAGTAAACCATTGCTGATTAGATCAGCAATCTGAGATCAGATATCTGGAAACTGACATCTGAGAACAGCAATCTGAAAACTGAAATCTGAAGACTGATATCTATTTACTGTGAACTCACCGATGAAATCGGGGCTCATTCTCTTTCTTTCGGAACGAGAGCGAACATGAGCTCTGCCTCGGCTACCAACTTATCTTCGACATAGGCCCTGGTAGCCATCTTCCCCATTCTCCCCCTAATCTTAATCACCTCTGCCTCAAGGCGCAGAGTATCTCCCGGAACTACCGGTCTTCTAAAACGAACCTTGTCAATACCGGTAAAGAAGGCAATCTTTCCGGAGTGCTCTGGCTTTGAGAGAAGGAGAATTCCTCCTACCTGAGCCATGGCCTCAACGATGAGCACCCCGGGCATAACCGGATAGCCTGGGAAATGCCCCTGAAAAAATTCCTCATTTATTGAGACATTCTTAATCCCTACTGCTTTCTTATCTTCTTCAATCTCAAGAATCCTATCTACTAAGAGGAAAGGATACCTATGGGGAAGAATTTTCTGGATGTCCTTAACATCTAAGATGGTTCCCGTCTTTATCCTCTTTTGAATCTCCTCCATCCCTTTCTTTGCCAAGGAGACCCTCTCTTTTTTCAGGTTATGAATTTTTTTTACCAGTCTTACATTCGCTTCATGGCCACTCTTTAAAGCAATGATATGAGCCTTAATAGGGGCTCCAATGAGATACAAATCCCCGAGTAAATCAAGAATTTTGTGGCGCACAAACTCATCGGAAAATCTTAAGGGTTCCTTGTTTAATATTCCTTTCTCGCCAATGACCACGGCATTCTCCAGGCTTCCTCCCTTAATAAGTCCCTTTTCTCTTAGTTCCCTTACCTCGCTCTCAAAACCAAAGGTCCTTGCCGGAGCGATCTCTTTGGTAAAGGTATCTTCACTCATAATAAAGGAGGCAAACTGGGTCCTCAAGACCGGATGGTCGAAGTCGATGGTATAACTTACCTTTAATTCTT
>JAHIPW010000096.1 GCA_018903055.1 bacterium | reverse complement strand
TCAGCAACTGGTATGTTATCTTTGGATTTGTCTCCTTTGTTCTAAGTGCCTTTTTATGGTTAGTAGTATTATCCCGGTTAGATATTAGCAAGGTCTATCCCATGGTGGCGGCTGGCTATATTCTGGTTCTCTTAGCTTCTCGGTGGGGAATAATCATTACCCAGGAGACAGTCTCTCCCATCAGATGGATAGGGGCCCTGGTGATTTGTTTCGGGGTATATCTTATTTCGAGAAGTTAATATAACAGGGGTTTACGGTTAACGGTTTACCGTTTACGGTAGTAAAGGAAGGTTTACGGTTAACGGTGAAAAAACGGTAAACGGTAAACAGCCCGAAGGGCGGGTAAACAGTTAACGAAGCTATCAATTCAATTTTTTGGAGTGAAAATGGTTAAAGCAGTCATTATTGCTGGAGGGCGGGGGGAGAGATTCTGGCCCAAGAGCAGGATTAAAACGCCGAAGCAACTTCTTCCCATCGCTTCTAAAAGGAGTATGCTCTCTGAGACGGTGAAGAGAATAAGTCCTTTGGTTAAACCAGAGGATATTCTGATTATTGCTCGAAAGGGATTAGGGGCACGAATCAAGAAAGAACTTCCTAAAGTCCCGATTAAGAATATTATCTCAGAGCCCTTTGGGCGGGATACGGCAGCAGCAGTCGGCTTAGGAGCGATATTAGCGGAGAAGAAAGACCCAGATAGCGTTATGATTATTCTTCCCGCAGATCATGTAATTGGTGAACCAAAGAAATTTTTGAAGACCCTAAGGGTAGCCATCAAGGCTGCCCGGAATACAGATAATTTAGTGACTATGGGGATTAAGCCCACCAGGCCGGATACGGGGTATGGATATATAGAAATTGGTTCGCCGGTTCGCCGGTTCGCCGGTTCGCCAGTTTACTGGGTGAAGAGGTTTGCGGAGAAACCAGATAAGAAAAAGGCATTAAAGTTTATAAGGAGTGGGAGGTATCTCTGGAATAGCGGGATGTTTATCTGGAGGGCCTCTGTTATTTTGGGAGCAATAAAAAAGCATATGCCCAAACTGTATAGAGGACTTTTAGAGATTCAAAGGGCCTTGGGTACTAAAAAAGAGAAGAGCGTAGTCGAGAAAGTCTATAGGAAATTGGACAAAATATCTATAGATTATGGTATAATGGAGAAGGCAAAGAATACCTTGGTAGTGAAGGCAGACTATCTCTGGGATGATGTGGGGAACTGGCAGGCACTGGAAAGGATTTCAGTTAAAGATAAAAAGGGGAATATTACCAAGGGAGAAGTCTCTTCTTTAGATACCAGAGATTCCATTATTCTCTGTGACAAAGGGATGGTGGGAACCATAGGACTAAAAGATCTAATCGTCATCTCGACAGAAGATGCTATCTTAATCTGCCCCAAAGACAGGGCCCAGGAAGTAAAGGAACTGGTCCACAAACTTGGGAAGAATCCGAAGTTAAAGAAATATATTTGATAAGGTTTACGGTTGACGGTTTACCGTTTACGGTTATAAAGAAGTGAACGGTGATACGATTAAGAAGAGGGTTTACGGTTAACGGTAAACAGCCCGAAGGGCGGGTAAACTGTAAACTATCCGAGCGAAGCGAGGAGAGAATGGAGAGAATAAAATTCGGTACCGATGGCTGGAGGGGAGTGATCTCAGAGGACTTTACCTTCGAGAATGTCAAGATCGTCTCTCAGGCCATGGCAGATTATCTAAGGGAGAAGAAGATCGGGAAAAGAGAGATTATCATAGGATATGATGCCCGCTTCTTATCCAAAGAATATGCCCGTCTGGTAGCTTCTGTCTTAACGGGGAATGGAATAAGGGTTATCTTGAGCGATAGGATCCAGCCCGTTCCCTGCGTCTGCTTCGTCATCAAGGATAAAAAAGCGGCTGGAGGAATTATGATTACCGCCAGTCACAATCCTTTTAAATATAATGGAATAAAGTTTAAGGGAGAGTATGCGGGAAGTGCCGATGAGGCAACAACCAAGAGGATCGAGGGCTTCTTATATAAGAATAAGCCGAAAGAGATGGATTTTGAGGCCAGTCAGAGAATAGATCTTACTCCTCCCTACCTCCAGTTCCTAAAATCCTTTGTTAATTTGGAGGCCATAAAAGAAGCCCCTCTTAAGGTGGTTGTCGATTCTATGCACGGCGCCGGGAAGGATTATACCGCCCAAATCCTTAAAGGAGGAAAGTGTCAGGTAATTACTATTCGTGGCGAGGAGAACCCTTCTTTTGGCGGAGTGAACCCCGAACCCATCCTTGAGAACTTAAAGGCCTTAATGGATAAGATAAAAGAGGAGAAGGCGGACGTGGGACTGGCCACAGATGGGGATGGGGATCGGTTGGGAGTAATGGATAATAAAGGAAATTTCGTTAATCCCCACCAGGTCCTTTCTCTACTTACTCTCCATTTAATAGAAAGTAGAGGATGGTCGGGGGGGATAGTGAAGACCATATCTACTACTTCTCTACTGAATAAGATAGCAGAGAAGCATAAGAGGAGAATCTATAAGACCCCGGTGGGCTTTAAATATATCTGCGAATTAATGTTGAAGGAAGACATCCTAATCGGAGGAGAGGAATCGGGAGGAATCGGGGTTAAGAATCATGTTCCGGATAGGGATGGCCTATTATCTGGTTTGCTTCTTCTGGAAATGATAGCATTAAAGAAGAAGCCTTTATCCCAGATCCAGGAAGAGATGAGGAAAGAGTTTGGCACCTATCTCTTTCAAAGGATTGATAGTGAGTATCCTGTAGATAAGAGGGACATCTTGATTCCTACCCTAAGAAAAAAACCACCAAAAGAATTGGCGGATATTAAGGTTAAGGAGATAGATGCTTCAGATGGGATAAAGTTCATTTTGGAGGATAATAGCTGGCTCTTGTTTCGCACCTCAGGGACAGAGCCCATCATAAGAATCTATGCCGAATCAGACGAAGAAGGAAAGTTAGAAAAGATTATGGAAGCGGGAAAGAAGTTGGCTTTCTCGATTTAAAGTTAACATCGGTTAATATTGTTAATATCAGTTAATATCAGTTGCTTTGTTTAGTGTAACCGTTTTTAACCGTTATTAACTGTTGTTAACTGTTTTTAACCGAATCTTCTGATAATCTGTGTCCAATGAGGGAAACGTGCGATATAAAGTTGCTCTACGTAACGAGACCAGGCACAGACTGCGCACCAAGATAAAGAAGGCGGACATCGTGGTCGGTATCCCCTGCTTCTATGATGAAGATACCATCGGTTATGTCATCCAGCAGGCAGCAGAGGGATTGGCCAAGCATTTCCCTAAATATAAGAAAGTAATCCTGGTCTCGGATGGTGGCTCCTTAGATGATACCCGGGAGATTGTCATTGCTGCTCCGGTTCCTAAGGGGGTGGAGAAGATGGCCTTCATCTATCGCGGCCTTCCGGGGAAGGGAACCGCCTTTAGGTCTATATTTGAAGCAAGCAAGATACTGGGAGCAAAGGCAATTCTTACCTTAGATTCTGATTTAAGAAGCATCACCCCCCTCTGGATAAAGCTCATGGCCCAGCCGGTCTTAAGTGGAAAGTATGACTACGTTACTCCTTATTATCTTCGCCATAAATACGATGGAACCATATCGAATAATATCACCTATCCCTTAATCAGGGCCTTATATGGCCTGAGGATCAGGCAGCCTATGGGAGGAGATTTTGCTTTATCTGGCGACCTGACTAAGGCCTACCTCATAGAGGATGTCTGGATGGGGGATGTGGCTCGCTTCGGTATTGATAGTTGGATGACCACTGAGGCCATAAATAAGGGATATCGGATATGCCAGGTGGCCCTGGGAACCAAGATCCATAACCCCAAAGAACCTTCCTTGAAATTGGGCCCCATGTTCCGAGAAGTTGTGGGGACACTATTTAGTCTGATGGAGAAGTATGAGTACAACTGGATGCAGGTGAAGGGTTCTAAACCAACAAAGATCTATGACCATTATAAGACTACTGAGCCAGAAGCGCTTTTGGTAGATGTGGAAGGGATGATTGGCCAGTTGCAGCATCACTACTCCGATTGCCACGACATCTGGAGAGAGATTATGCCTGAGGATAACTTTCGGGCGGTGAGGGAACTGGCCCATACCAAAGGAATAAAGAACTTTAAGTTTTCTCTCGACCTCTGGGCAAGGATTGTCTACGATTTTGCTATTGCTTACCATGAGAAAGAACTTCCCGAGAAGGAGATATTGGATCTCTTTACCCCCTTATATTTTGCCAAGACCGGCTCCTTTGCTCAGGAGACCTTGAAGATGAGTTCTAAGGAGGCGGAGAGGGTAGTTGAGGCTCAAGCCAAGGCCTTTGAGAAGGAGAAACCCTATTTAATCGAAAGGTGGGAAGAAGTATGAGTAAGGTAGAAAAATGGTTCAAGAATAGAACCTTTCATCATTCCCAGTTCTCTGATATTAAAGAACTGGTGAAACTCAAGAAAAAGAAGAACCTGACCATAAGCGTAGGCCTTCCTACTCTAAATGAAGCAGAGACCATTGCTACCGAACTCATCGTAATCAAGAGTGAACTTATGGATAAGTATCACTTAATCGATGAGTTGGCCATTGTTGATTCTGGCTCAACAGATAAGACATGTGAAATTGCCAAGAGATATGGAGCAGACGTCTACTTAGCGGACGATTATCTAAAAGGGAAAGGAGTCTATCATGGTAAAGGAGAGAATCTCTGGAAGAGTCTCTATCTCCTAAAAGGAGATATCATCCTATGGCTCGATGCCGATATTAAGAACATCCATCCCAAGTTTGTCTATGGATTGCTCGGTCCTCTTCTAACCAATAGCCGGATAAGCTATGTCAAGGCCTTCTATGAGAGACCAATAAAGTTGAATAGCGAGACGACACTGAGGCCTTCTGGGGGAGGGAGAGTAACGGCGCTCATGCTTCGGCCCATCTTTAATCTTTTCTTTCCCGATCTCTCGGGACTTATTCAACCCTTAAGCGGAGAGTATGCCGGAAGAAGGGAGATATTAGAGAAAGTTCCCTTCTTCATCGGTTATGGAGTGGAGACAGGACTATTGATTGACATCTATAAAAAATTTGGCCTAAACTCCATTGCCCAGGTAGATCTAGATCAGCGCATCCACCGGAATCATACCCTTCCGACACTATCTAAGATGGCCTTCTCCATCCTGCAGGTGGCCCTGAACCGTGCTGGGGATCTATGGAAACTAAAGATGTTAGAAGAATTAAATCCCAGTATGAGGCTTATCAAAAGAAGAGGGAAGAGGTATTGTTTTGAGACCTTTGAGAGGAAGGTTATGGAGCGACCTCCCATGATTACTGTGAAGGCCTATCGGGAGAAAAGGAATAACCAAAAGAGAACGCAATAAAAAAAGAAAAGCCCCCCGAGTAAATCGGAGGGCTTTCTCTATCTAAATCTTGGTTATTTTCCTTTCTTT
>JAHIPW010000095.1 GCA_018903055.1 bacterium | reverse complement strand
GATAAGGGTCATCCTGATATCTGTACCATCTTCAAGTTCCATCAAATCTATAGCCGAAAAGATGTCTCCAAGATTAGAGAGAAGTGTAAGAAGGCAGAGTTAGGCTGTAAAGAATGTAAAAAGAATCTGGCCAATACCTTGGTGAATACCCTCTCTGACCTCCATAGAAAGCGGAAAGAACTTTTAGAGAATCCAGAAAAAATCGATAAGATTCTAAGAGAGGGAAGGAAAAAGGCGAGTAACATCGCCAAGCAGACCTTAGAAGAAGTAAAGAGGGTAATGGGCATATAAGAGAACAGGTTACTAACAGTTACTAGCGGTTACTAAAAGGTTACGAACGGTTACAAGAAGCAACTGATAGTAACAATCCCCGCTAAAAGCGGGGATGTAGTAACCAACAGTAACAGCGAAGCGTAGTAACCAGCGACCGAAGGGAGTGGGGAATGGCATATCATGTTAAGTTAGAGGCCTATGAAGGGCCCCTGGACTTACTCCTTTATCTAATTAAGAAGGATGAGGTGGACATCTGGGACATCCCCATCGCCCAGATTGCGGGAGAATATTTAGAATACATTAACATGATGAAGCTATTGGATTTAGATGTGATGGGTGAATTCTTGATCATGGCCGCAACATTAATGAAGATAAAGTCTCACATGCTTCTTCCCCAAGAAGAGACGGGAATAGAAGAGGAAATAGAGGATCCTCGCTCAGAACTGGTGGAGCAACTTTTGGAATACGAGATATATAAGGAAAGGGCAAAGACTTTAGCAGAAAAGGAAGAGGCACAATCCAAACTCTTCACCCGACCACCAACTGAAATTCCTTCTTCCCAGCCGATCTTTGAAGCCAGCCTCTTCGATCTCCTGACCGCCTTTCGCAATGTATTAAAGGAGAGGGCTCCTGAGATTGTAAGGGAGATTGAACCTTTTAAATTCACCTTAGAGGAAAAAATTGACCAGATTCTTAAGAGACTGGAGAAGAAAGATAAGATTAGTTTCTCTTTACTCTTCAAAGAATGTCTATCTAAGGGAGAACTCATCGTTACTTTCTTAGCCCTCTTGGAACTCATAAAGCAACGAAGGGTGCGTATTCATCAACCAAAACTCTTCGATGAAATCGCTATTTACAAATGTCCCGCTTGAGCCGCAGATGATCGCCCTTCAGGATCCCGAGGATCCTTTCCCTCGACCCCGAATGGGGTCTCGGGACGAGAACCCCAGAGGGGCAGGATCTGAGGGGCAGATTACAACGCAGATGCCGGATGCGCTTCGCTGGCATCCGAGAGAGCATGAATATAAGGAAGCCTCGTCGCAAAGCGACAAGAACCTTGTTTCTCGCTTTGCTCAAAATCAAGCAATGACCACAGATAAAAAATCAGCGGATAAACCTCAAGGCAAACGAAGTGCGTTGAGTATCAGCGTCTAAGAAAAGGAGGACCGCTTCAAATTAAATCAGCGGTAATCAGCGTATATGGAGAAAACAAAGGTCAAACTAATTATCGAAGCCTTGCTCTTTGTCTCTCATGAACCACTTACCGAAAAGAGACTAAGCGAAGTCCTGGAGGGGATAGATAAAGAATCCATCAGAAAGGCATTAGGAGAGATAAGAAAGGAATATCAAGAGAAAAGGAATTTAGATATAAGGGAAGTAGCTGGAGGCTACCAAATCTTTACTTCTCCAGACTATGCTCCCTGGATAGAAAAATTACATAGGACGAGACCCACCAAACTCTCTCAGGCAGCTTTAGAGACCTTAGCTATGGTGGCGTACAACCAGCCTGTCATTAGGGCGGAGGTTGAATCCATTCGAGGAGTGGACGTTAGCGGAGTGCTTCATACTTTACTCGAGAAAAACCTGATCAAGATACTGGGGAGAAAGAAGGTTATTGGCCGACCGCTCTTATATGGCATCACAGATGATTTCTTGAAGTACTTTGGGCTGAAGGATGTAAGTGAATTACCAAGCGTTAAGGAAGTAAAAGAAATGATTCCGTAACCGCAGAGACGCCGAAGTAAACGCAGAAGCGCCGAAGGAGCAGAAACGCAAAAGGAAAATGATTTCAGCGTCTCTATGTTAAATTCTGCGTTTCAGCGTTGCAAAGGAGGAAGTAAGCGATGAATCTGAAGAACCTAAGGAAGAGAATTGATGAGGTCGATGGTCAGATATTAGAACTTCTCAATAAGCGGGCAAAAACCACCCTGGAGATTGCCAAGGTGAAGAAGGGGGAAGGGATGGAATACTATCTTCCCCATCGGGAGGAGCAAATCTATAAGAGATTGAAGAAAAAGAATAAGGGGCCCTTTCCCAATAAAGCCTTAGAGGAAGTATATCGGGAGATTATATCGGGCAACCTTTCTTTAGAAAAACCTCTGGGAATCGCCTATCTTGGACCAGAGGCCACCTTCACTCATTTGGCAAGCATGCAAAAGTTTGGTTCTTCTCCCTTTTATCTTCCAGTAAAATCCATCGCAGATGTCTTCAGTGAAGTGGAAAGGGGAAGGGCGGACTACGGGGTAGTCCCCATTGAAAACTCAACAGAGGGGGTGATCAACTATACCCTGGATATGTTCATCGATTCTGACTTAACGATTGTCTCCGAAATTCTTTTAGAGATTTCACATAATTTACTCTCAAAAAGTAGCCTTAAGGATATTAAGAAGATCTATTCTCATTCCCAGGCCATCGCCCAATCGAGGAACTGGGTGGAGAGCAACCTGCCCAATGCCAAGATGATTGAGGTCTCTTCTACCGCCCGGGCGGCGGCCCGAGCGGCTAAGGAAAGAGATTCTGGCGCCATTGCTTCGGAGTTAGCGGCCAAATTATATAATCTAAAGATAGTCGCCTCCAGCATTGAGGATACTAAGGAGAATGTCACCCGCTTCTTAGTTATCGGCAAGACCATTAGCAAGAGAACGGGAAAGGACAAGACCTCCATCATGTTCTCCATTAAAGATAGGCCGGGGACCTTGTATGATATGCTTCGCCCTTTTGCCAAAGAAAAGATTAACTTAACCAAGATAGAATCCCGGCCTTCGAAAAAGAAGGCCTGGGAATACATCTTCTTTGTCGATTTTCAGGGGCACATTGAGGATGAGAAGGTAAAGAAGGCCTTGAAGGAATTAGAGAAAGGGTGCCTCTTCCTAAAGATTCTGGGCGCCTATCCTGTAGCCAGGTAAAGATAGAAGGGAACAAGTTGACAAGGAAACAAGTTAGGGGCTTCAGGCTACAAGCTACAGGCTGCAGGCCAAAGATACTTCATTACCCAACTCCTGCATTAATTTGAAGCCTGAGGCTTGCGGCTTGAGACTTGAAGCATACTTTGTTACTTATCAACCTATCAACTAATCAACTTGTCAACTAAAATCTAAATTCCGAGCGAAGCGAGGAGAGATGGGTCAGACCATAGCGGAGAAAATACTGTCGAGTCATAGCAGGAAAAGGGTAAAAGCAGGGGATCTTACTATAGCAGATGTAGACTTCTCCTTTGCCCAGGATGGAACCGCTCCTTTAGTTATAAAGACCATTAGGGATATAGGCGCAAAAAGAATTGCCCATCCTAGGAGGACGGCCTTTGTCATCGACCATTCTGCGCCCAGCCCCAATATCGGTGTCTCTACCTTACATAGATTGATGAGGGATTTTGCCAAAGAATATAAAATCACTCTCTATGATATTGGCTGTGGGGTTTGCCATCAGGTCATCCCAGAGGGAGGGAATGTTACCTGTGGAGACCTGGTAGTCGGTGCTGATTCCCATACCTGCACCTATGGTGCCTTAAATGCCTTTGCTACGGGCTTTGGTTCTACGGATATTACGGCAAGCATGATCTCTGGCAAGTTATGGTTCAAGGTTCCAGAGAGTATAAAGATTATCATAAAGGGAAGAATGCCAAAGGGAGTATATGCCAAGGACGTTATCCTCTATATCATTGGAGAATTGACCGCAGATGGGGCAACCTATAAGTCAATAGAATTCACTGGAGAAGTGATTAGAAGACTTTCTATGGAAGGTCGTTTTACCATATGTAATATGGCGGTTGAGATGGGAGCAAAAGCCGGGATGATGGAGGCGGATGATAAGACTTTAAAGTGGTTGAAGAGACATTCCTCTGG
>JAHIPW010000094.1 GCA_018903055.1 bacterium | reverse complement strand
CGCAGTTCCCCATCGGTTAAGGGCTTCTGGGTATGAACATTGGCATAGCGGACCAGCTCTAAGATCCTGGTGGCCTGGGCATCATTCTTAAACTCAACCTCCAATTTCCCATAGACATTCCGGAAGCCCTTGATGCCTGAATATTCACCAGCGGTAATCATCCTTCCCGTTTCAATGATCTCTGGCTCCCCCCGACCTAATTCTTCAAAGTCATAGAGCTCATAGTTACGCCGGTCCTTCAATGCCCCGTCAGCATGGATGCCTGATTCATGGGCAAAGGCATTGGCGCCTACGGCTGGTTGGTTCACGGGAATGGGAACTCCAAAGGCATAGGAAGCGTACTTGGCAATCCTCCAGGCACAGGAGAGGTCTACCTTCTCATCTAAGATATATTTATTCTGAAATCCACTCGATTTTTTTATGGCTAAGATTACCGAGACCAGATCGGCATTTCCCGCCCTCTCCCCCATACCATTGACCGTAGTATTGATATAGGCATCGACTCCGGCATCAATGGCTCCCTTTGCCCCGGCTAATGATGTAGCTACGACCATTCCTAAATCATTATGGCAATGTAACTCAATATCTATGCTAACTTTTTCAGCAAGAGTTTTAACTCTTTCATAAATAGTGAACGGGTCATCGAAACCTAAGGTATCACAATAACGGATACGGTCTGCCCCCTCTTCTCTGGCTGCCTTAGTAAACTCAATCAGATAATCCATCTCTGTACGGGAAGCATCCTCAGCATTTACTCCCACGCTTTCCGTCCCCAACTGGCGGGCCCGTTTAAGAGCATCGGTCATCTCCTTGATCACCCCTTGATGGTCAAGTTTGCCTCTGAACTTATGTTTTATCATCTGCTCAGAGGTAGAGATAGAAAGATTCAAGTGTTTTAATTTAGGTACCTTCTCAAAGGCCATATCTACATCCTCACAAATGGCACGAACCCAGCCACTTAGCCTGATAGGCTTGAGCAATCCAATCTCCGCTAATTCTAAATTAGCACTTAGGTAATTCGTCTCATGATGGGTGACGGGAAAGCCGAACTCGCTCTGATAGATTCCCATTTCATTGAGATAGAGATTGATCATGGTCTTCTGGAGTTTGGCCAACCCTAATCTCGAAGTCTGGACCCCATCCCTATTGGTTACATCGATGAGATAAATCTTATTCTTAGCCATATTCCCTCCTATAATTTTTTTACAAATTTTTCCAGCCTATCCATACCTTTGGTAATATTTTCCATTGAGGTAGCATAAGAAAGTCGTAAATAATGATCTTTTCCGAATGCTAAACCAGGCACGACCGCTATCTTGGCATCCTCTAATAAAATCTGAGAAAGATTAATAGAATCCTTAATAATCTGACTTTTACCCAGCCTCTGTGCACAGGGGCTGGGCTTATAACTTTTCCCTAAAAGTTTAGAGATATTGGGAAAGACATAGAAGGCCCCTTCTGGTTTCAAACAGGATATCCCGGTTATAGAATTTAATCTCTCAACGATATATTCCCTCCTCTGGGCAAACTCAGAGACCATTCCCCTTAGAGGTTCCTGGCTTCCTTCCAAGGCAACGATACTGGCCTTCTGAGCAAAAGAGGTAGGGTTGGATGTGGAGTGGCTCTGCAGTCGGGACATGGCATCTACAATCTCTTTCGGCCCAGCGGCATAACCGATCCTCCAGCCGGTCATGGAATAGGACTTAGAGAGCCCATTTATGACCAAGGTCAATTTCTTTATTTCTGAATTTAAGGAGGTAATGCTTATATGTTTCAGATTATCATAGATGATTTTTTCGTATATCTCGTCAGAGATAACATAGATATTCTTTTCTATAGCGATCTCAGCAATAGCCTCCAATTCCTTCCGATGATAGACCGCTCCCGTGGGATTGGAGGGGCTGTTGAGAATCAGTAGCTTGGTTCGGGAAGTAATCTTTTCCCTTAGTCTCTCTATCTTGATCTTGAAACCCTCCTCTTCCTCGGTCTCAATGATTACTGGTTCTGCCCCAGAGAGTCTTATCTGTTCTGGGTAACTTACCCAGTATGGGGAAGGCAGGAGGACCTCATCCCCTGACTCGCAGAGAACCTGCATGGCGTTGTAGAGGGAATGTTTTGCTCCACAGGAGACGATGATCTGACCGGGCTCGTAGTCTAAGTCGTTATCCTTTTTAAGCTTTTTACAGATGGCTTCTTTTAGCTCTGGGATCCCAGAGTCCGGGGTATACTTGGTAAACCCCTCATCCAAAGATCTCTTGGCCTCTTCCTTGATATGCTCTGGAGTATCAAAGTCTGGTTCTCCGGCTCCAAATCCAATGACATCAATACCCTTAGCCTTCATCTCTTTGACCTTAGCGGTTATGGCTAAGGTGGGTGAAGGACTGATGGCACTTATCCTTTTCGCTAAAGTCATGATCTTCTCCTTACCAGATAGGCACTCGTTTCACTCGTGCTCTATCTCCCTTTCCCAAAGGGATCCCGTCGGGACGGGCAGCCCCTTTTACCAAAGAGGCTGGGTCGTATCGGTCTAGTGCCTATCGCAGTCCCGCTCCTTGACCCGAAGGGCAAGGGGCGGTCGGAATTGGATTTATTCAAATTCCGATACGACTAAACTATTGAGATTTCTAAAAAAGTTAGCATAGGCAGGGATTACAGTGATATTAAAAACAAGATTACAGTGATAGTAAGCATAGGAGTCTAATCTCATTGGTGATTTTATCACCATAATCGTTACTTCAAATCACTGTCATCAGAGGGCTCTGAAGATTTTTCAGAGACCTCCTATTTTTTGCTGACATATCCGAGTTCGCTTCGGGCATAATCTAGGGCCGCTTTATCGCTGATGAAGGCTCCAAACTGTTCTCGACTTCGCTCACCTGCCTTTATCTCTATCTTATATCTCCTGCCATCCTCAGTCATAAATTTAGTTACCTTCAGATTAGCCGTCTTGCAAATGACGGTCTCTCTTCCCTTTCTTT
>JAHIPW010000093.1 GCA_018903055.1 bacterium | reverse complement strand
TGGGCAAACCAGACATCCTCTCCCAGCCAACCGAGACTCTCCATATAGACCAAAGGCCTCATCTTGTGGGTTTCAAGACAGTATTTTTCTTCATCCAGGGTCTCTGCTATATGGGTATGGCATCTCACCTTCTTCTTTCGGGCAAAGTCAATGGTTTCTTTTAGAAGCTCCTTTGTTACTGAGAAGGGAGAACAGGGAGCAAGGGCAACTCTTAGCATAGAAAATTCTTTGGGGTCATAATACTTGTTGATCAATCTTTCCGAGTCCCTTAATATCTCTTCCTCACTCTGAACTAAATCATCCGGGGGAAGACCACCTTCTGATTTCCCCAAGGACATACTTCCCCGACAGGGGTGGAACCTAATTCCTATCTCTTTAGCTGCTTTTATCTCGTAATCGATTAAATCCTTTGGCTTGTCTTTAGGGAAAACGTAGAATTGGTCAACAGTCGTAGTGCAACCAGTTAAGAGTAACTCCCCCATTCCCACCTGGGCGCTGACATAGACCCCTTCTGGAGTTATTTCTCTCCATATCTCATATAATATCTTTATCCAGTCGAATAGCTTTGCATCCTGAACCGCAGGGATGTTCCTATTCAAAGTCTGGTAGAGATGGTGGTGGGTATTGATAAGACCGGGAAGGACGACTTTGTCTGAAGCATCGATAGTCTGGATGCTGGATCCTGGATGCTGGATCCTGGAAATTACTTGCTTGGTGGGGCTAACGTCCTTAATGATGTTGTCTTCGATATAGATGGCGCCGTTCTCAATCCTGGTCTTTTTATCGTCCATAGTTGCAATAACTTTGATATTTTTAATTAATAACTTACTCATTTTTCCTCACGTTGTTCGGAATGATGACAGTGATTTAATAATGATTATGGCGATAAAATCACCAATGGGATTAGTATTCTGTACTCATTTTGCATTGCTAATTTTTCATTTTTCATTATTGTATTTCTCACTTTCCCCGATTCTCCGATTCCCCGTTTCTTCGTTTCCCTTTTTCACTTTCTCACTTTCTTACTATTCTAGCGAACCTTCTCTTTCCTACTTTAAGGATGGCTCCTTCTCTGATGATTAGTTCCTTCTCTGGGTCGGTAATCTTTTCTCCATCTAAGGTAACTGCTCCCTGTTGAATTAAGCGTCTGGCCTCAGAAGAGCTCTTTACCATTCCAGATGTAGTCAATAGTTTAACGACCCATATCTTCTTCTTAACAATTTTTATCTTTTGTATTCTGTGAGGTAATTTCTTTTTTTTGAAAACCTCTTCAAATTCTTCTGCTGCTTCTTTAGCGGCCTTCTTGCTATGATACATTTCCACTACTTTTAGCGCCAGATTCTTCTTTACTTCCTTGGGATGTAGCCTTCCACTCTTCAGATCCCTCTTCATCTTTGCTAACTCTGAAGGAGAGATATCGGTCAATAATTCCCAGTATCTCAAGCATAACTCATCAGAGACAGACATTAATTTGCCGAATATCTCCTTAGGTGGTTCGCTTATCCCGATATAGTTGCCATAGGTCTTGCTCATCTTTCTAATTCCATCTGTTCCTTCTAAGAGGGGCATAGTAATCACCACCTGGGGCTTCTGGCCATACTCTTTCTGTAATGCTCTACCAACCAGCATATTGAACTTCTGATCTGTCCCCCCTATCTCAACATCAGCCTTTAAGACAATGGAATCGTATCCCTGAATTAAGGGATAGAGGAATTCATGAATGGAAATGGGGTGCTCTTTCTTATACCTCAGAGAAAAATCGTCCCTTTCCAACATTCGAGCCACAGTATACTTCGAGGCTAAGTTGAATATATCCCGGGAGATCAATTTATCAAGCCAGGCGCTGTTAAAGACTACTCTGGTCTTCTTCCTATCCAGGATCTTAAATATCTGGTCCTGATAGGTCCGGGCATTCCTTAAGACCTCTTTTCTGCTTAAGGGCTTTCTGGTCTCCATTCTTCCCGAGGGGTCGCCAATCCTTGCCGTAAAGTCCCCGATAACAAAGATAATCTTATGCCCCAGGGCCTGGAATTGTTTTAACTTCTGCAGAACGACAGTATGGCCCAGATGGATATCAGGAACGGTAGGATCTGCCCCGAACTTTACCCTCATGGGTCTCTTCCTTTTCAGGCAATCTTTTAGTTCATCCTCAGTTAGTATCTCGACCGTTCCCTTTCTTATTGCTTCTGAATCCTTCATTAATACACCTCACAAATTTTTAGTTTAGCATAATTTCTTTCTAAAAGCAAAGGAAATTTTTAGGAGATTTCTGAAAAAGTCAGAAATCTCTGATTTCACAGATAAAACACAGATTGCACAGATTTTTTTATTGCTGAGGTAATCGGTGTAATCAGAGGTCTCTGAAAAAAGTTTCAGAGACCTCTTTAAAATTTTTTGACTTTTTGACTTAATTTTGATATACTTTAAAATTACCTGAATAGGAGTAGGAATGTTTACCCCGTTAGAAATCTTCAGGGCAAAGCTGAATATTTTCTAACAGGGGGAAAGTAGGATTATTGAAAAAAGGAGATAAATGGCATTTCTAACGGGGTTTAAAGATTTAAAGAAAACCTGGGAGAAGATAAAGAAATCTGGCTCAAAGAGGGATAAAATCGCTTTCATTAGTATCTTGAGCCTATTTTCTCTTATTATTTTAGGCTTGATCATAGTACCTCTCCACCTTTACCTTTCCACCCTGCCCTCCATCCGTGCCTTTGAGGAGTACCGGCCAGGAATCATTACTAAGATATATGATACAAACGGGCAGTTAATCGGCCAGTTTGCCGAAGAGAGAAGGATACTCATTCCCCTGACCTCTGTTCCCAAGAGCCTCTTGGATGCTACCATCGCTGTTGAGGATTCCAGGTTCTATAGACACTGTGGAATAGACTTTCCGGGAATTGTGAGGGCTCTCTGGGTGAACCTAAAGGCGAGAAGTATTGTGGAAGGAGGTTCAACCATCACCCAGCAGCTTTCCAAGCTTCTCTTTCTTACTCCAGAGAAGACCATAAGGAGGAAGATAAAGGAGGCGGTCTTAGCCCTCCAGATTGAGCACAGATACTCCAAAGATGAAATACTGGAGTTATACTTCAATCAGATATACTTTGGCCATGGGGCCTATGGGGTAGAGGCCGCAGCCAACAACTACTTTGGAAAACACGCCCAGGAATTAACCTTAGCGGAGTCTGCCCTTTTATCCGGCCTTCCCAGAGCGCCCTTCCACTATTCCCCCTATAATAATCCGAAGTTAGCCCTGGAAAGGAGGGCCCATGCCTTGAGAAGGATGGTCAAGGAAGGTTTTATCACAGAGGAAGAGGCAGCCCAGGTAGACCAGGAGCCCCTGGAATTAAAGAGGCTTACCGCGGGTGAGAATGAGGCTCCCTATTTTGTGGAGCATATCAGGCGCCAGCTGGAGAGAAGATACGGAACCCATGCTATTTATCGGGGAGGGCTCAAAGTCTATACCACTTTAGATTTAGAGATGCAGAAGATTGCTCAAAAATCATTTAAAGAAGGTTTAAGAAATGTAGACAAGACCTTTGGCTGGAGGAAACCAGAGAAAGCAACGGAGGAGGAATTGGCCCTATTTGCCAAGGAGAAGAGATCCCGTATCCTGGCCCTGCTTGAGGAGGGAGAAGTTTATTCTGGGATAGTGGTGAAGGCCACCAGCACCTTTGCCTTAATAGACCTAGGAGGAGGATTAGAAGGAACCCTTCCCGCTAAAAATATTGCCTGGACGGGTTTTAAGTATTCCTCTACTATACTGAAGCCGAAGGATAAGGTAGATGTCAGAGTCGTTGAACTGGATAGAGAGAAAGAGGGAATAATATTAGCCCTGGAGCAGAAGCCAAAGGTTCAGGGAGCCATTGTCGCTCTGGAGCCCTCCACAGGATACATTAAGGCCATGGTGGGAGGATATGACTTTGAGGAGAGCGAGTTCAACAGGGTAACCCAGGCTAAAAGACAGCCGGGTTCTTCTTTCAAGCCCTTCATCTATACCGCAGCCATTGACAGTGGCTACTCCCCCACCTATATCATAATCGATGCTCCAGTAATCTATGATGACTGGGGTGAGAAGTGGACCCCCAAGAATTACGATGAGAAGTTTATCGGACCCACTACCTTAAGGGTGGGCCTGGCCCAGTCGAGGAATGTGGTTACCGTAAAACTACTGGAAAAGATCGGGGTTAAGAAAGTAATTAGTTGTGCTCACAGAATGGGCATTGAGAGTTATCTTGGCCCGGATCTCTCTTTGGCCTTGGGAACCTCGGAGGTCATTCCCTTAGAGATGGCCTCGGCCTACGGGGTCTTTCCCAATCAGGGAATAAAGACTGAGCCTCTATCCATCTTAAAAGTAGAGGATCGAAGTGGAAACATCTTAGAGGAGAATTTTCCCAAGGAGGCGGAGGTCTTAAAGCCCGCCACCTGCTATGTCATGACCAATCTTTTGCGGGGAGTGGTGGAACATGGCACGGGCTGGAGGGCACGGGCAGTGGGCCACCCCTGCGCCGCCAAAACGGGAACCACGGATGAGTGCACCGATGCCTGGTTCATCGGCTTCACTCCTGATTTAGTAACCTGCGTCTGGGTAGGTTTTGATGAGAAAATATCCCTGGGTAAGGATATGACCGGTTCCCAGGTAGCGGGACCGATATGGACAGACTTTATGAGAGCGGTCTTTAAAGATAGACCGATCAGGGAATTCCCGATTCCAGAGAAGGGCTTGACTTTTACTCGGGTCTGTCCGGAGAGTGGCCTATTAGCAACCAAGGAGTGCCCCCAGGTAATGGTGGAGGCCTTCTTAGATGGAACGGAGCCTACAGAATACTGCGACTTGCACGGCTCAGAAGGGGTTCCTGGGAAGGGTCTGGGCCTGAGGCTCATCGAGCCCCAGAAGAAGAAGGAATTGGAAAGCCCCTTCAACCTGGAACTTATACCCCTAGAAGAACTATTAACCGTCAGTGAAGCGCCAATAAGCATAAGCGAAGAAACTTATAGTGAATAAAGCTACAGGCTACAGGCTACAGGCTACAGGCTATTGGCTATAAAGAGGGCAACTTTGGTATTTGAAGCTTGTGGCTTGCGACTTGAAGCTTGAAGCCATTGATTAAAGGAGAGAATATGATAGAAAAAGGAAACAAGGCAGAGAAAGAGGTAATAAAGAAGGTGGCGGAGTTCATGTGCGCCAGTGCCCGCACAGCGCCCAAGGCCAAAGGGATGGATAATATTGTAACTGTCATTATAACCGGTAAAGATAAGAAGCGCTTAGCAGATGAAATGGAGAGAATCGGAAGAAAGAAAAAAAGAAAGAGCTTCTTAAGGGATAGTGAGAATATAAGGAAGGTGCCCCTTTTGGTCTTAATAGGAACCAAGGCAAGGCCCATCGGGTTAGAGGTCTGCGGGTTATGTGGTTTCAAAAATTGTAAGGAACTGGAAAAGGCAGGCGGGATATGCGCCTTCAATAGTGGAGACCTGGGAATTGCTATAGGAAGCGCAGTCTCGTTGGCAGCCAATTTTCATATAGATAATCGGATTATGTATACTGCAGGGATTGCTGCTCTCAATTTAAAATTATTGGGAAAGGAAGTAAAGATCGCCTTCGGCATTCCTTTAAGCATCAGTGGAAAGAATCCTTTCTTCGATAGACGCTGATAACCGCTGATCGAAACGCAGATAACCGCGGATAAAAAAAGGGCCCTTACGGGCCTTTTTTAATGACATAGTGGCTCTTTTACTGTGGTTAACTATTGACTATCTATCCTTGACTCTTAAGAGAGTCTTTATTTTGAAGCCGGTTTCTCTCTCTATTCTTTTCTTCCCCTCTCCCCTTTCAAAGACAGTAATGACATCTGCGATCTTGATTCCTGCTTTCTTTAAAACCTTGATGATTCCCAGTAATGTTCCCCCAG
>JAHIPW010000014.1 GCA_018903055.1 bacterium | reverse complement strand
TTTTATGTTGGTGACAAGTCTGGTTTTGGTGCTGAAGGTGTAAGTCAAGCAACAACTCAGGCAGTTGTCCTTTCATCAGTCCTGGTATTAATTTCTGATTATTACATTACATCCGTTATGATTTTTACTTAGCTTGTTCAGTGTGGTGACAAAATCAGAACCACAGATGATACAGAATCTTCCGTGCCTCCGTGTATCTTTCGTGGTTTTGTGGTTCTGTGTTTCCGTGGTTCTGTGGCTTATTTGGGCAAATAAAAAATGATTGAAATTATTAATGTATATAAGAATTTTGAAGATGAAGAAATCCTTAGGGGGCTCAATTTAAAAATTGAGAAGGGTCAAACCTTTGTCTTAATTGGAGGCAGTGGAAAAGGAAAATCGATTTTATTAAAACACATTATCGGTTTGTTGAAGCCAGATAAAGGCAAGATATTCATTGATCAACAGGATATTGGTAGTTTACGTGGAAAGAAGCTTAAAAAATTAAAGGAGCGTTTCGGTGTCCTATTTCAAGGCGGGGCCTTATTCGATTCCCTGACTGTCTTTGAAAACGTGGCCTTTCCCTTGGAAGAGAAAACAAAACTCAACTCTTTACAAATTCGAGATAAAGTCTTAAAAGAATTATCCAATGTTGGACTGGAAGGTGACGAGAATAAATACCCTGCCCAAATTAGCGGGGGCATGAGAAAACGTGTTGCTTTAGCACGATGCTTGGTCATGAATCCAGAAATTATGCTTTTCGATGAGCCGACCACCGGTCTCGATCCCATGACTGTAAAATCGATGCACAAATTAATTCAGACATTTCAGAAAAAACGTAATCTAACAGCACTGATCGTTAGTCATGAGATTCCGGCAATCTTTGAAATCGTAGATCGAGTTGCCATGCTGCATAATGGTAAGATTATAACTGTTGAAACACCGGAAGAAATTGTAAGATCGAATAACCCCATCGTCCGAGAGTTTATGTGTGGAGAATTCAAATAAAGCTAGGTCTTATGGTAAATCCCGTTAGAAATTCCCACGGGGTATTTAGATCTCCGCGTGAATTATCCAAGAGGGAACTCACGCAGAGCGGCGGGGTATTATTTCTAACGGGATAAACCTCAAAAATAGCATTAAGGGGGTAAAAATGAAAAAAATTGATATCGAAATAATCGTTGGTATTTTTATATTTTTGGGGTTAGTTTGTATGGCTTATGTTTCTATTAAATTAGGCCAGGTTGAGTTTTTGGATACCGATTATTATTCGATAAAGGCTACCTTTACTTCTGTTACCGGACTTAAAACAGATACCAATATTGAGATATCGGGAATTAAAGTGGGTAAAGTCAAAGATATTTATTTAAAAGACTATCAAGCAGTGGTTACCATGCTCATTAAGAAAGATATCAAAATTCAAGATGATGCCATAGCCTCGATCCGTACCAAAGGTATTCTGGGAGAGCAGTACATTGAAATTTTACCTGGAGGATCAGATATTATACTTGAACCAGGCGACACATTATTTGATACTGAACCAACTTTTGATTTATTGTCGGTTATAAAAAAATTTACTATTAAAAATGGATCTAAATAAAATGACCGGGAGAATGGAGTGCGATTAAAAAATCAAGTTCTCATAAGTTTATTAACAATTCTTTTCGTCTTTACCTTCTCTTCTTTATTATGGGCAGAAAGTCCGGGAGAGGTTATTGTCGAGACCGTGAATAAAGGCTTAGAAATTCTTCGGGATCCCTCTCTGCAAGACGTTGGAAAAATATCAGAACGCAGACAAAAGATGTGGGACATCCTTATACCGGTCTTTAATTTTGAGGAAATATCTAGAAGGGCTCTCGGTCAACATTGGAAGAACCGTACTGCTAAAGAAAGAAAGGAATTTATCCTAATATTTACAAATAATTTAAAAAATACCTATCTCTACAAGACTGATTCCTACGCAAATGAAAAAATCATCTATCTTCAAGAAAACAGGCAAGGCAACCGCAGCAAGGTTCAAACAAACTTTGTTACCACCGAAGGGAAAAAGATTGCGGTAGACTACAGTATGCATAGAATTGATAATACTTGGAAGGTTTATGATATAACTATCGAGGGTGTCAGTATGGTCAGTAATTACCGCAGTCAATTTAACAGCATTTTACATAAGTCCTCATTTGAGGAACTCATCCAAAAGTTAAAAGAAAAAGAAAAAGAACTCGACGAAATTTAAAGAAAGAATTTGTTTATGAAACATTGCCGATTAATTTTCTTAATAGGTTTTGTTCTTTTGATGTTCTCTTTCTCTGTCTCTACTTCAGGGGCTCAAGATATTATAAGCAGTGATGATTATGTTGGTTATCATGAAGATGACCAGGATTTCGACATCGAAGAAACGCCTGATATAAACGATCCCTATGAATCATATAATCGCGTTATTTTTAAATTTAATAATACAGTTTATCATTATATCCTGAATCCTGTTTCCCAAGGTTATGATTTCTTGCTGCCCAAAAAGGTTCAAAGCAGTATCGATAAGCTATTTTCCAATGCCAAAATGCCAATACGATTTTTCAATAATCTTTTTCAGGGAAAATTTGAAACAGCCTCTACAGAAATGGGTCGCTTTCTGATTAATTCAACGATTGGTTTGGGAGGATTATTCGATCCAGCAAGATCAGTTTTTAACTTGGAGATACATACTGAGGACTTTGGTCAGACTTTAGGCTATCACGGAATGGGTTCTGGTAATTACATTGTCTGGCCTATCTTGGGACCGTCTAATGGTCGCGATTCAATTGGTTTTATTGTGGATATTGCTTTCGATCCTTTAACCTGGCTCTCCATTTTACCGGTAGAACCGGATGAAGTCTTTAGCGGCATAAATGGGGTTAGATATGTCAATGGTTATTCTTATAATGTGCGGGACAATTACGAAGACATTATCAAGCTAGCCATCGATCCTTATATTTCCATGCGCCACGCTTATACCTGGAGCCGCAGAAAAAAGGTTGAAGAATAATTGGCGGGATAATTCCTAATTTTTTAAGAGAGAATAGGGACGGGGAGCCACTAGGTTATAAACCTTTGTAACAAAATATGTTGCAGAAGGTTTTTTTGTTTATGTAATTTTTTAATTGTCTGGGCTATTATTTGGTAATAAAATAGAAGAAAGTGATTATTAAAAAGAGGGAAAAGGCGGGGGAATTTAAGGAGAAATTGAAAAAGTTAAGGAAAAGCCTGAAGAGTATCGGCAAAATGATTAATAACCAAACACCAAAGACTATCTAGGAAAATGAGTGGTGATCAGTTACCTTTTACTTCGTTTAGGATATGTTAGAGGTATCCAGTGAGTCGAAAGAGCATGTCTCCTCCTTATTGAGAGAGGGGGGATACCACTACCTGCCGGCGAGGGACATCCCCAAGGTAATCGCTGATCTGGAGAAACAGACGAAGGAGGCCGCGGATAACTTAGAGTTTGAGATCGCTGCCATGCTCCGAGACGAGATCAAGAAACTGAAAGCAAAAATTTCTTAACTTTTTCACAATGTAAGTATAATGTTTACTAAACCATTCGCGCGAATTCGCAAGTGTTGTGAGGAAAAGATTTCCGGAGGAAGAGGATGAAAAATTTTAGGATTATAGTCCTGGTTATTTCACTACTTATTTTGACTTTAACTGGCTGTAAGAGAAAAGAGGAGGTAAGAATGAGAAAGATGGTTTCAGGATTTACCCATCGGGTTGGTGTTCACTGTGCTACCACTGCCTTTCGCAATCTATTCGCATACGAAGGCCACTACTTCAGTGAGGATATGTGCTTTGGCCTGGGTTCTGGACTGGGTTTCACCTATTGGAAGGACAAGCGCATGCCTTTCCCCTTTGTCG
>JAHIPW010000092.1 GCA_018903055.1 bacterium | reverse complement strand
TTCGTTCTTTCCGTACTTCAGAAGACCATCTCATTCCAGGAGTGAAGAGAGTATTAGAGAAAATCTACCTGCAAAAGGTACCCATTGCCGTCAATACCAATTGTATCGCTCCCATTTCTCAGGTAAGAGAGGAACTGGATGAATTTGGAATTGGAGAATATGTTTCTGTAATTGCTACAGGATATGAAGCAAAAGATGAATTGGCGAATGGCCACCATTTCTCTAAAAAGACCATTATCAAGAAAGCAATTGCTAAACTCAAAATTCCCGCAAAAGATTGTGTAGTTGTTGGTGATTACTTTAACGATATAAAGGCGGGTAAGGCCTTGGGGACAAAGACCATCGCCGTTCTCACTGGCTTAACGGGAAGAGATTATGCAAAGAAGTTAAGGCCAAATGCCATCATTGATTCCCTTGCCCACCTCTTCGATGTAATCGAAATTAAAGAGTAGTGAAAGACATAAAAGAAAGGATACTCCCGGCTTCCGTGTAGAAGCCGGGATTTTTCATTAAACCTGCCCAGTCCCGATAGAATAGAATAGAAAGGATAGCATAGATGGTCAAGGATGAGGACAGCTTTTTAATAGGTAGGTTCAAGAAGGGCGAGGAGTCTGCCTTCGATGAACTGGTGAATAGGTATATGAAGAGGATTTACTACCTTGCCTATTCATTGACCAGTAACCATGCCGATGCCTTAGACCTATCCCAGGAGGCATTTATCAAAGTCTATAGGTCAATTCATAGGTTTAAAGGAAGATCGAGTTTCTATACTTGGCTCTATAGAATAACGGTCAATATCTGCCTGAATCATCTTAAGAAAGAGGCCAAGATAAAAGAGGTATCCTTTGACGAGAGGATAGAGGTAGCCCAGGTGGACTGGTGGAGCAATCCCAAGAAGGCCCTGGAGAATAAGGAATTGCAAGAAGGCCTGACCAAGGCCATCGATTCTCTGCCCCCAAGGCAGAAGACGGTATTTACCCTGCGCCATCTGGAGGGACTATCCCATAAGGAGATTGCTTCTATATTGGGATGTTCTATTGGGAATGTTAAAGCCAACCTCTTTCAGGCTCTGCAGAAACTGAGAGAGAGATTAAAAGGATATGTTGAAGATTAAACCTTTTAGGGGTGTTTATTGTCTAATTTAGTGGACCCCGTTAGAAATAAGCCGCCCCGAGGCGGCTGTCGCCGTGCCCTGCGGGCAGGGCGGATTTCTAACGGGGTGGAGGGGAAAATGATTAGCTGTCGCAAAGTTAAAAGATGGATGATTGACTACTTAGAAGGGACCCTTTCTAAAAAGAAGAAAGTTCTCTTCAAAAAGCATCTGTCAAAATGTTCTCGGTGTGCCCAGGAAGTAGAGGCCTTAGTGAAGACTCAAAGGTTAGTGAGGCTGAAGGCAAGAGAGGAGATGCCTGAAGGTTTCTGGGCCCATTATCTACCAAGACTGAAGAGAAGGTTGGAGGAGAAACCACTTCCCAGGTTGGAATGGCGACCGGTTCCTACCTTAGCGCTTACTACGGCAACTGCCTTAGTCTTACTCATTGTAGTAGCCGTCAGCCTACTTAGAATTCCTGGCTTGGATCTGGAGAGCCTTCCCAGAGAGGTTCTGGTAGAAGAAGTGAGGGCTTCTAATTCTGAACTCGATTACTTCATCGCAGATTCCTTTGAACCAGAGGAGATTGTCCAGGCCCTGATTCCCCAAGAAATACTTGACTCTTTAATAAATAGTAACCAAGAATCTACATTATGAACTTTATCCGCCCTAATCCGTAACTGTCGACAGGTGGGTGCGTTTCTTAAATCTTCGCGTTCTCTTTGTTTTCTGCGGTTGCCATTTTTGCGTTTTTCAGTTAAATTTAGCGTTTTTGCCCTTCGGACTCTGAAGGATCCTCAGGATCCTGAATGGGCGGTTGCAAGGGAGGTGAAAAGTATGAAGTTCTCTAAGAAGTATTTGGCCATCATTGGGGGAGTGGTTTTGGTCGTCCTGGTGGTCGTTGTTGCAGTGGGGGTCAAAAAGGCCGCCCACCGCCGGGCGATTAAGAGAAGAAGACCCGCCTTAGCCCGTCTCATGGGAAAGGAAAAACCGAGAGAGATGTTGGAGACCATTAGGATAGTGCGCACCATAGAGGCTCTGGAGCTGAACGAGGAGCAGGTCGCCCAGATTATTCCCAAGTGGCGTAGGATGAAAGAGGCCAGAAAGGAATTTCAGCAGAGTCGGAAGGAGCGCATAGAGGAGTTAGAAAAACTTCTCAAAAGCAAAGTCTCTTCTCAGGATTTAGAGAAAGCCCTGGAGAACCTGAAGGCTCAGGAGAAGGCCTTCCGGGAAAGGATGGAGAGTCTGAAGGACGAGATCGATAGCATCCTGACTCCAGAGCAAGAGGTGAAACTCATCCTCTTTGAGAAACAGTTCCGTAAGGAGATGCAGAGAATGCTGAAGAAACCTCCCAAGAGAGCAAGCCCGTTAGAGAAAAAAAGGGAATTAAGAAGACCAGAAAGAAGGCTTCCAGGGGAGGGGTTACCACTGGAGGAAGTAAGGTAAGGGAGGAAAGAGATGAATCCCGCCCCTCGCTTAGAGGAAATTGATGAGGTGGGATTTTTGAAAAATATGTTTGGATTTTCTTTCAAAAAAACTTTATTAGTGATTAGGAGGGGCGGGATGAATAAATTATTGAAAGTAGTATTGTGTGGCGTTTCAGGAGTGATGCTTCTATCTTCAGTAGCCGTTGCCCAGCCTTTGGAGAGGAAGAGTGAGGTGCGGGAGGATATCCTTATTCTCAATTTGGTCAATAGCCTCCACCTCACTAAGAATCAGATGCTTGCTTTGATGACCAAGGCCCGGGAGGCCGAGATAAAGAAAAAAACCTTTACCACTCAGCTGGGAGAAATTACTGGTTATAGTGAGACCTTTCTTAAAGAGTTGCGCGGGAAGTTAATGAGGAATGAGGAACTTCCCAAGTATCTCACTGGAGAGGTGGGCTCTTCTCAGAAGAGACTTCACGATCTTAGAGATAAGTATGAAGAGGAGATGTTAAAGTTGGCCAAGGATGTCACTGAGATACTGAATGAGAATCAGCTGGTAATGGTCGATGCCTATAAGCCCTGCATCATTCCCTATCGCGACCTCACCCATCCGGAAAGGGTGGGCCAGGCAGGGGCTACGGTG
>JAHIPW010000091.1 GCA_018903055.1 bacterium | reverse complement strand
CACCGCCTGGGTAACCTTCTCTCCTAAATATCTCTCTGCCTCAGCCTTCATCTTGGCCAGGATCATACCCGATATCTCGGGAGGGGAATAGACCTTGTCCCTGACTTTTACCCTTACATCGTTATGAGGACCTTCTACCAATTCAAAGGGTAGTATCTTCTTATCTCTATCTACTTCCCCCTCATGGAAGCGACGACCCATCAATCTCTTAATGGAGAAAATGGTATTCTCTGGATTGGTGACGGCCTGCCTCTTAGCCGGAAGGCCCACCAGTTTCTCTCCTGCTTTGGTAAAGGCGACCACAGAAGGAACAGTCCGCGGGCCTTCAGAAGAAGCGATGACTGTGGGCTTTCCTCCTTCCATAATAGCGACCACAGAGTTCGTGGTTCCTAAATCAATCCCAATTACTTTAGCCATTTTTTACCTCCCTTGCGATTATGACACACGAATCTACGCGAATTAGAAACGAATCTACCTGAATCTATTTAAATTCTAATATCGAAATCCTAAACAAATTTTAAATCCAAATATCTAAATTTAAAACTATTTGTCTTTGTTTGGAACATTTGGATTTTGGTTATTTGAAATTGTTTCGGATTTAGGATTTCGTGCTTCGGATTTTTTTGAAATCTCGTGTTGTTTCGTGTGTTTTGCAACCCTAACCTGAGCGGGTCTGATAACCTTGCCACCCAGGATATATCCTTTGCGCAGTTCCTTAATTATTAGGTCTTCGGAGTATTTATTGGTTTCTTCATGTATTATTGCCTCATGGATATGGGGATTGAACTTCTTCCCTTTAGTCTCAATAACTTCTAAGCCTTCTTTCTTTAGAATATTGTGGAACTGCCTCTCTACCAGTTCTATTCCCTCTATTATCTTCTTGGGCTCTGTGGTATTCTTCACATGATGGAGAGCCATTTCGAAGTTATCCAGGATGGGTAGAAATTCGTGAATTAAATCCTCTTTTGAAAATCTGATAAAGTCTTCTCTCTCCTTTTCTACTCTCTTCCTATAATTTTCAAAATCTGCCGCCAGCCTCTGGAGATGTTCCTTATATTCAGCAGCTAATCTGCGCTCTCTGTCCAATTCATGCTTGAGCTGGACTAATTTTTCCCGCGGCTTCTCTTTTATCCTCTCTTTATCTGACATCTTTTACTCCAAAGGTTTACTGTTTACCCGCCCTTCGGGCTGTGTACCGTTTACGGTTTCATTCTTCTAAAGAATTAATTAGACCGCTAATCATACTCGTAATTCTCTTTCCTTTTTGGCGAAGTATAAGGTAAGTTTCCTTATCAATAAGTTTTTCTCTTAGCAGGACATTGATCATAGAAATACATTCTCGGGTAGAGTCTAAAGAAGTACCGTAATACCGTGCTTTCTCTTTTTTGGACTTTTTACCACTACCTTCGGCTAGATTATTGGATATGGATAGACCGGCACGAATGAAGTTGTTACCAATAGAATACTGAAGATCCCTGAGTAATCTTCTATAGACCTTAAAAAGCTCACTTAAGAATTCAAGGGCTAATTGATAGACCTCTAATTTCTCAAAGTCAAACTTAAAATCCTCTTCTTCTCTGTTCATCTTTTCACCGTAAACGGTAAACCGTCAACCGTAAACCTTCTTTCGTTACCGTAAACCGTACACCGTTAACCGTAAACCTTCTTTTATTACCGTAAACGGTAAACCGTTAACCGTAAACCTTCGTGGTGTGACTTAAGTCCGTCAGGACTTCGCTTACTATCTTGGCAGTGAAATCCACTAAAGAAACGACTTTGGAATACTCCATTCTCCGGGGTCCGATAACCCCCAGGATTCCTACCGGTCTACCATTTATACTGTAAGTAGAGGTTACCAGGCTCAGGTCTCTAATCTTTCTACACCTGGTCTCTTTTCCGATTAAAACCCTCACGCCCTCGCTGGGAGTGGGTCGGGATAAAACCTCGACCAATAATCTTTTTTCTTCCAAGGCTTGGAAAATAGACTTTGTTCGGGTTAAATCTTTAAACTCCGGTTGTTCAAGAATATTAATCCTCCCTCTAAGATAGAGTTCCTCTGCCCCATCCCAGGTGAAGATCTGGTTCATCAATTCCCAGATCTTAACGCTATAAGTCTTAATTTTTAATTGGTCAGAAATAAATTCTTTAATCCTTTTTAGGGGCAAGTTAGAGAGTCGATCATTAATGAGATCCAGAATCTCTTCCAGTCTTTCTTCGGGAAGAATTTCTTCTGCTTCTATTATCTTGTTCTTGACTAGTCCTGAGCCAGTGATCAGGATACTCAAAATCCTTCCATTCTCCAGGGAAACGAGTTCCAGGTGATGGAAGATAGACTTTTCTAAGTTGGGGGCGAGAATAAGACCGGTATAATGGGAAATAAGGGAAAGAACCTGGGAGGTCTCCTCCATTATCTCATCGATCCTATTCATCTTGTGGGAGTATTCCTTTTCAATCTTTCTCTTCTCTTCTGAGGAGAGGTCCTCTTGCTCCATTAAACTATCCACATAGAAGCGGTATCCCTTATCTGTGGGAATCCTTCCTGCCGAGGTATGGGGATGGGCAAGATAACCTAACTCCTCCAAATCCGCCATACAATTCCTTATGGTAGCAGGAGAGAGGCCGAGTTTATATTTCTTGGCGATATTTCTCGAGCCTACCGGTACGGCAGTGGTGATGTAGTTGTGAACCACAGCTCCTAATATTCTCTTCTTTCTCTCATCAAGCATGGTCACTCCATCCAAAAAGTATAACCCGTCTTTCGGTATACATTGAAGGGTTGCACTGAAAAATTAAATATCAAAAATTAAATATCAAAATTACAAATCAAAAATCAAAAATTTTGAAACATTTTACATTTTTATATGTCATTTTAATTTTTACACTTTGATTTTTAATATTACAGTATATCATCAATACGAGCCGCGCAATTGCAACCGATTGACGAGACTTTAAGTTAGCACTCGTTAAATGAGAGTGCTAATAACAAATTAGCACAAAAAAAAGACCCTGTCAAGTGGAATCTTAAAAAGGGATTACAGTGATTCAAAAACATGATGACAGTGATATTAAGGATACAAAGCACTAATCCCATTGGCGATTTTATCGCCATAATCGTCTAACAATCGCTGTAATCATTTAGTCGACTTTGAGGATGCTTAAGAAGGCCTCCTGGGGAAGAGAGACTTTTCCGATTCTCTTCATCCTCTTTTTTCCCCTTTTCTGCTTCTCCAATAGTTTTCTCTTCCGAGTGACATCCCCTCCATACAGGGGAGCGGTGACGTCCTTTCTCAAAGCCTTAACTGTCTCCCGGGCAATTACTTTTCCCCCTATCGCTCCCTGAATGGCAACCGGGAAGAGGTGCTGGGGAATGGCCTCTTTTAATCTTGCTACCAACTCCCGTGCCCGATAATAGGCCTTTTCCTTATGAGTGATAAAAGATAGTCCTTCCACTTTTTCATTATTTAAGAAAATATTAACCTTTACCGAATCAGTCTTTCTATAACCAATATGCTCATAGTCAAAGGAGGCATAACCCCGGGAGACAGACTTTAACTTATCGTAGAAGTCAAGTATTACTTCAGATAGGGGAATCTCATAGTTCAAAGAAACGGTATTCTGGTCCAGATATTTGGTATCCCTATATACCCCCCTTCTTCCCTGAACTAACTGCATAATGGGCCCTAAGTATTCGACTGGGGTAATGATGATTGTCTTAATATAGGGTTCCTGAATCTCTTCAATCTCATTGGGAGAAGGAAGTTTAGAAGGGTTCTCTACCCTTTTGGTTTCACCCTCTTTGGTGGTTACTCTGTAGACTACGCTGGGTGCCATCGTTATTAGATCCAGATCATACTCCCTTTCCAGTCTTTCCTGGACGATTTCCATATGTAAGAGGCCCAAGAATCCGCATCTGAAACCAAGGCCCAAAGCAAGGGAGCTCTCCTCTACAAAACTAAGGGAAGCATCGTTCAGTTTCAGTTTGGTCAGAGCATCCCTCAGTGACCCAAAATCCTCACTTCTTGCAGGATAGAGACTGGCGAAGACAAAGGGCTTCACCTCCTTATATCCAGGAAGGGGCTTCTGGGCCGGATTTAAAGTGCTGGTAATGGTATCCCCCACCTTGGCATCCCGAAGGTCTTTTATATTCGCCGTCAGGTAGCCCACATCACCTGGAGAGAGTCCCTCTACCTTTCTCATCTTTGGAGAAAAGATCCCTACTTCACTCACTTCAAAATCCCTTCCGGTTCCCATAAGCCGGATCCTATCCCCTGATTTGACGGAACCCTGAATGACCCTGATATAGACCACCACCCCTTTATAGGAATCATAGATAGAATCGAAGATCAAGGCCTGAAGGGGTTTATTGGTTTCTCCCTTCGGCGGAGGGATCCCCTCAACTATTGCTTTTAAAACATCTTCTGTTCCCATTCCTTTCTTGGCGCTGGTAAAGATGGGGTTCTCTAATCCCAGGAGATCTTTTATCTGTCTCTCTGTCTCTTTCGGCCGGGCATTTTTAAGGTCTATTTTATTTATGATGGGGATGATGGTGAGACCCGCTTCCTTTGCCAGGTAGGCGTTGGCCAGGGTCTGGGCCTGAACCCCCTGACTGGCATCGATGACCAATAAGACTCCTTCACAGGCAGCAAGGGACCTTGAAACCTCATAAGAGAAGTCCACATGGCCCGGGGTATCTATGAGATTTAAGATATAATCCTTGTGCTTTAATCTCACCGCCTTGGCCTTTATGGTAATCCCCCTCTCCCTCTCCAGTTCCATCTCATCCAAAACCTGCTCCCTCATCTTTCTAGGGGGAAGGGTTTTGGTAAATTCCAATAATCTATCCGCCAAAGTACTCTTCCCATGGTCGATATGGGCAATAATGGAGAAGTTTCTAATGT